>NCET01000105.1 GCA_002280815.1 Flavobacteriales bacterium 32-34-25
CGCTGTGGCACTAGCATTGTATAAATCCTTTGGCTCAGCTGCCGATGCTGGAGTACTGGGCGCTGACAGTATTGTCGATAAACTCAAAGCTCGTTTTGCTAGCAGTGGTGGTAATGCCGTTACTGTAACGCCCGTAATGCCTACCGAATAACCAAACTATTAATAAAAAGCAATTACAATCGCTTCTTTAAAAAAGAGGCGATTTTTTTATCTTATTTTTCATTGTCACAAATCAGGAAATTATGTAGGTCGTGCCAATAATAGAGGTGTTTTATACCTGCTCTATTGGTAGGACGAACCAATAAAACACCTAGGTCGTGCCAATAGTATTGGTAGGACGAACCAATAAAACACCTAGGTTGTGCCAATAGTATTGGTAGCTTCTACCTTCTCTATTGGTTGGACGAACCAATAAAACACCTAGGTCGTGCCAATAGTATTGGTAGGTTCTACCTGCTCTATTGGTTGGACACACCAATAAAACACCTAGGTCGTGCCAATAGTATTGGTAGGTTGTACCAATACTATTACTGTTTAGCAGTAGTTTTTAGAGAAATAAAATAGATTCACAGTATAAAACCAACAAAAGATGATATCCACAACCAACAAATACAAGAATGGTAAAGGGGAACATTACCCATTGATAGGTAATTTTATCCATTATTACATCATTCAGAATAAAATCAAGAAAGCCGATGTTGCCCGACAACTGGGGATACGTCCCACAGGATTAAATGATTATTTTAAAAAGGAGTCCCTGCAATTTGCGATTCTGTGGAAGTTAAGCCTAGCCCTAAAACACAATTTTATTGCGCAACTGGGCGAATACCTTCCTTTTCCATACGAAAACAAACGCGAAAAAGCCCTAAAAGAAGAACTGGCTGAGAAAAACGCTCACATCCAGAAACTAGAAATACAGCTTGAAACTCTAAGAGAAATGATCAGGAAATAATAAAAGGACTAAAGGTTTTGTAAGATTTATTTATATATTAGCAAAAAATAAAGCGAAACAAACCTTCGCCAATCTACCCTATTTTGGGTGTATATACGAAGGTTTGTTTCGCCTATATACTAGTTAGTGGTAATTTTATGAAGACGACCTACATACAATTTGACGCACCGAAAAGCGACAGCCAGACAGCAAAAGATGGACTGATAAAAAGTTCATTGAAAAAAGCATTGGTAGGTATTCTGACAACGATTATTCCCAAAGCAAACCCAGACTTTGACGGCAAAATTGACGAAGTGCAATATTGGCTTGTAGAATGCGACAATGAAACTGGAATACCAGAGCGTGAAATTGGTTTGGACAAAGAAGGACGTGTAATATTGAAAATGCCATTCAAAGACAACTACGGTTACTGGACTGACAATAATTTATTACTTAATGACTTCAAAGAACATTTTGTTGTTTCCGAAATTAGCAAGGACAGTTTTGAACAAAGTTGGGAGCTGTTCGACAAAATATCCAACTTTGAAATCGAAATTTCGGACTTTCAAACTCTATCAACTGGTGCAGACGGTGGACGCATATATTTGACGACCGAGATTAACTATAAAGGACAACTTAGAAAATTGGTTATTTACTTCGCTGACAAATCAGATGAACTAAAAGTAAAGACAAAAGACAAATTAAAATTAAGCGGACGACTGTTTGACGAAGGAGTGCAACAATCATTATCGTTGCTTGACACAAAACTAATTGACTGATGGAAAGAAAAACTACCACTAACAGCGGTTTGGCAAAAGTGGCGGTTCAGTACTCCGCAGACACATTTGTGGTTAATCAAAGTTTGGTTCTCCGCATCAACATTTGTGGTAAAAATCGCCACCTTCGCCAAGCCGCAAACCGTTAGTAATTATTTAGCTAACACAAAAAAACAAAATAGATAAAATATGAAGCATAAATTTCAACTACTAGACTTTCCAAATTCTAATTTTGAAATAGAAACATCAATCTGGACAGGAAAATCAAAGTTACTAAAAGACAATGTTCCAGTTGAGCAATCAAAGGAAAAAGGCAGACCATTTCTTATACCTAATGGAACTAGCGGCTTAATCAAAGCATTTCCCAAACAGTCATTTCCTGACTTTGTTCCAACTTTAGAAATAAATGGAATTAAAAATCAAATAGTAGAAAAACTTAAGTGGTTTCAATATCTTTTAGGTGGACTACCCGTTTTATTATTATTTGGAGGGGGTGCAATTGGAGGAGCAATTGGTGTTGTTGGTGCGATTACTAATTTTAATATTTTTAGAGAAGAAGGTTCTGAAGCCTCTAAATATTTGAAGGTGACAGGAGTTGTATTAGCAACATTTACACTTTACTTTGTTATTGTAACATTCATTTCGATATTAATAAAATAGGAATTTGACCAACTGGTGCTCGATTGCATCGAGTACCTACTTCAATTAAAAGAAAAATCGTAGCGTTTGTAAAGCGGATAACTAAAACAGAAATAACTTAAAATAGTTACTTCTGTTTTTTTTATTACAGTTTCTTAAAGCAAACATTTAATTATGTTTTGAGAATAGTTCCCGCGTTAAAAACGCTTTGTTTGCTGCTCAAAAATAATTTTGATACGCGATGCAATCGAGCACCAGAATCACGGCTTACTATACTTTACAAACCTCCGCATTGTAAATTAAATATTCCGTACCTACGGCACTCAAACAAATTACCGTCAATTGTGGATGGATTAAAATCCATCCCTACAAATATACCGAGCCTACGGCTCTTTGATTTTATCAATGGATAATAATCATTTATTTAAATTCGAAATTCCAAAAGTAAAGTTCCGTAAGAACGGTATGTTTATAGCTCAGTAGGAACGATACATTTTGTAGCCCCGAAATTTATTTCGGGGAAAATATAATATGCATTAAAAAATTCCGTAGGAACGACACATAAATCTTTACGAATCTCTGTGCTGTCTTTTTGAATCTTTGTGAAATAACTCATCCCAATATTTTTTTTAATGATAAACGATAATTCCAATGCACCCTAGCCCCGATAGTAGCGGCATCCTTTTATCTCGTTTTTAAGAACGAGATAAAAGATATAGCGGATAGCGGGAAATTGCTTCAAAAAATTCGCAATGACTATTCCCGATTGCTTTGCTAACAGCAATGACATTTCCAAACAAATCCTTTATATTTGCAATTGAACACAAGACAATTTTAAAGTCAATTCTACACATAAAATGAGACGTACAAAAGTTAAAGACTTACTTTTTAGAAACAATCAATTTATTGCTTTGAATGATGGCTCGACCATCAACAACATTCAATGTGTGGTGGATTTTGAAAACACCGCAGATGAGATTTTAAAAAGAATCACTACCGGAGCTGCGGTTTCGGTAACAGGAAGTTTGGTAGAAAGTAAAGGAGCGGGTCAGAAATATGAAATTAAGGTGACTCAATTGGAGATCCTTGGTGATTCAGATCCCGAGAAATTCCCAATGCAACCTAAGAAACATTCCTTAGAATTCTTGCGTGAGAATGCGCATTTGAGAGTGCGAACCAATGCTTTTGGAGCGATTATGCGCGTGCGTTCGGTATTGTCTTTTGCGGTTCACAGCTATTTTCAGCAAAAAGGATTTGTGTATGTGAATACGCCCATCATAACAGGAGCCGATGCAGAAGGAGCCGGAGAAATGTTTCAGGTGACTTCGTTGCCATTGGACAATTTGCCAAAAACTGAAGACGGAACTATCGATTATAAAAAAGATTTCTTTGGAAAACATACTAATTTAACGGTTTCGGGACAATTGGAAGGCGAAACTTTTGCGATGGCTTTGGGACAGATTTATACTTTTGGACCTACATTTAGAGCTGAAAACTCGAATACTTCCCGTCATTTGGCTGAGTTTTGGATGATTGAACCCGAAGTGGCTTTCAATGATTTGAATGACAACATGGATTTGGCTGAGGATTTTATTCAGTACGTAATCAAATATGCTTTGAACCATTGTGGCGATGATTTGAAATTCTTAGAAGGAAGACTTCTGGAAGAAGAAAAATCAAAACCACAGGCGGAAAGAAGCGAAATGACTTTGTTAGAGAAATTGAATTTTGTTTTAGAAAACAATTTCAAACGTGTTTCTTATACGGAAGCCGTTGACATTTTGAGAGATTCGACTCCAAACAAGAAGAAAAAATTTCAATATATCATTAACGAATGGGGCGCCGATTTACAATCGGAACACGAGCGTTACTTAGTGGAAAAACACTTTAAATGTCCGGTAATCCTGTTTGATTATCCAGCCAAAATAAAAGCGTTTTACATGCGTTTAAACGAAGATGGAAAAACCGTTCGTGCCATGGACATCCTTTTCCCAGGAATTGGAGAAATTGTAGGAGGTTCACAAAGAGAGGAACGTTTTGATGTTTTGGTCGAAAAAATGAAAGCCTTAGGAATTGACGAAGAAGAATTATGGTGGTATCTTGATACGCGAAGATTTGGTTCGGCTGTTCACTCCGGTTTCGGACTAGGATTTGAAAGATTAGTGCTTTTTGTAACCGGAATGACTAATATTCGTGACGTAATTCCATTTCCTAGAACACCGGGAAGTGCAGAGTTTTAAAAAAAGTTAGAGGTTAGAAACTGGAGGTTAGAAGTTTAACAAAACCTCAAAGCAAAACTTCAAAAAATAAACCTTATGAGTTATGTATCAAAATTAACTCTTAATTAAAAAAAATTAGAAATTAGACGTTAAAGGTTAGAAGTCATGAGTTAAGCGGCAAACCTCAACTCATAACCCACAACCCATAACCCACAACTAGAAATATGCTAAAGCAATTCTTAAATTTAAAATTATCCCAGAAATTATCTCCACAGCAAATTCAGCTGATGAAGTTAATTCAATTGCCTACGCAAGCCTTTGAAGAAATGAATGAAAATCCAGCCTTAGAAACTGGAAAGGATGAAGAGGAATACGAAAAAGACGAGTTTGAAAACGATGATTATGATGATTACGATGACTCGGAAAGTATTGATGCAGACGACATCAACATCGACGAATATCTAAGTGACGACGACACTCCTGATTATAAAACGCAAGCTAATAATTACAGTGACGATGATGAATCGCGCGAGTCACCATTAGCGGCACCTATCAGTTTTCATCAGGACTTAATCAACCAACTCAATACGTTTATCTTAGACGATCACGAAAGAGAGATTGCCGAATTTCTTGTTGGAAGCATTGACGACATGGGTTACATCCGCAGGAGCATTCCCGATATTGTGGATGACATGGCGTTTACCCAAGCTATTTATACCGATGAATATATGGTAGAACGCATGCTGCAAGTCATTCATCAATTAGAACCTTCGGGTGTAGGCGCTCGCGATTTACAAGAATGTCTTTTGTTGCAATTAAAGCACAAAACCCCGACAGACTCAGTGGAATTGGCCGCAGATATTATCGAAAATCAGTTTGATGCTTTTACCAAAAAACATTACGACAAACTGATTCAGAAATACAACATTTCGAATGAACAACTTAAAAAAGCGATTTACGAAATAGAAAAACTGAATCCAAAACCAGGAGGCGGTTTTACCGGAAACAATAAAGTAACCGAAAATGTAGTTCCTGATTTTGCCATTAGAATCATTGATAACGAATTAGAATTAAGCCTAAACGGAAGAAATGCTCCTTCGCTGCACGTTTCTAAGGATTATCAAGAAATGATGCAAACCTATAAGGCTTCAAGAGACAAGTCGAATTCTCAAAAAGAAGCGGTTCAGTTTATCAAACAAAAACTAGATTCGGCTAAATGGTTTATCGATGCCATCAAACAACGACAGGAAACATTGTTTGTAACCATGAATGCCATCATGCACTATCAGGAAGAATATTTCCTTGATGGTGATGAAACCAAGTTGAAACCGATGATTCTAAAAGACATTGCGGATATTGTAGGTCTTGACATTTCGACTGTTTCCCGTGTGGCCAACAGTAAATATGTAGAAACGCCTTATGGAACAAAACTGATTAAGGAATTTTTCTCGGAAGCGATGAAAAACGATCAGGGCGAAGATGTTTCCACATTGGAAATCAAAAAAATACTTCAAAATATTATTGAAGAAGAGGACAAGAAAAAACCACTTCCCGACGATCAACTAGCCGAATTACTAAAAGAAAAAGGCTATCCTATCGCTAGAAGAACTATTGCAAAATACCGGGAACAACTTGATATTCCGGTAGCAAGAATGCGAAAGAAAATATAAACTTTACTATGTCAGTCTGTCCCGAAATTTCGGGATATAGAAGACTTCGTTTTTGATTACAAACAAACACTTCGACAAGCTCAGTGTGACAAAAAAACAAACAACAAAGGCTGTTTCAAATTCATGAAACAGCCTTTTTCTATATATAAATCTAATCTATTATTCTTTCTTACTGTCGATAATAGCTCCAGTACCTGCACCAACACCTGCACCAGCTAAACCACCAATAATTGCACCTTCACCTTTTTTCTTACTGATTATAGCACCAGTTGCTGCACCTACACCAGCACCAATAACGGCACCTTTAGCAGTACTACTCCATTTTTTTCTTGCCGGAGCTGGAGCTGCCTGAGTAGTTTGATTAACAACTACTACTTCTTTCTCTTTACTAGCCGCTTCTTGTTTTGCCATTTCTATTTTCATGGAGTCGATAGCTTTTTGTTTAACCATCTCCATTTTTATAGAATCAATACTTGCTTGTTTTACAGAATCAATAGCTGCTTGACTATCGTTCATTACTCCTTCTTTATCCGCTTTTTTACAAGATATAATCATCAAAGAAGCTAACATTACATAAATATATTTCATGACTTACAATTTTTAAAATTAATACATTACAAATATACGATGAACTCTACTAAAGCTGTTTTATATAATTCCTTTAATTTTTTATAAAATTCAAAGAATTGAAGTTTTTGTAGCTACAAAAATCTTATTCTTCCTGAGTTTTTTGCATCGCTTCAAAATAAGCTGCACGACTTAAAGGTTCGTATTCTTCTGTTTCTCCTAACAGTACTAATTTGTCATTAGCTGTTTTTCTAAAACTAAAATGCGCTAAATTGCCTGTTCGGGTACACACCGCATGAACTTTGGTTACATATTCGGCTGTTGCCATCAGTGCTGGCATAGGGCCAAAAGGATTTCCTTTGAAATCCATATCTAATCCAGCTACAATAACACGAATGCCTTGGTTAGCCAAATTATTGCAAACGGTCACAATTTCGTCGTCAAAAAACTGGGCTTCATCAATTCCAACCACATCACACCCTTGTGCTAAAATAGCAATATTAGCTGCTGCGGGAACCGGCGTAGAACGAATTTCATTGGCATCGTGAGAAACCACCATGTCCTGATGGTAACGGGTATCAACCTCTGGCTTGAAAATTTCTATTTTTTGCTTGGCAAATTGTGCTCTTTTTAATCGGCGAATCAATTCTTCTGTTTTACCCGAAAACATCGAACCGCAAATAACTTCAATCCAACCAAATTGCTCTTTATGATTTACTGTATTTTCGAGAAACATTTTGTATTTTTCTAACTTAAAAAATGAATAGTTTTTATTACTTTGTAAACTTATAAATCGGCTTAAGATTTTATACTTTTACGCTTTCTCAAAAGTAGAAAATTTTTAGCAATTCGAAGGTTTATCACTGTTTTATTAAAAAGCAATTGTTCAAACCTTTCTCTGTTCAATAAACTAAAAAGACATTCGCCAAAATACATACTATAATTTAACCATTATGAAAAAAAGATTAGAAGCCGATTTAATTAGCATCGCTCACAGAATTTTACAACTCAAGGATAAATCTGATGTCAATCAATTGTATTTGGAAACCCAAAAACTTTATGAAAAACTGTCTGTTTTAAAATTCATAGAGGAAAATTATGCCGATGTAAAACCTACAATTGGCAACTATAGCGAAATTGAAAAGGAAGTCGAAAATTTTTATGATAAAGAAGCTTCTTTACCTGTTGAAACGGAAATCGAAATGACCGAAAGCAACATGTATCAAGAAACTGAAGTTGAAGAAACAGCAGAAATTGTCATTCCTGAAGCAGTAATCAAAGAAGATGAAAGTGAAGAGGATGAAAGTGAAGATGAAGCATTAGCTTCAATTGAAGAAACGGAAGTAGAAGATAATGATGTTGAATTTCATGAATCAGAACCTGAAATAGAAGAAGAAACAGAAGAGGAAGAAGTAGAAAATGTAGCCGAAGAAATTCCAGAATTCAAAGCTGCTTTTGAATTGACCGAAGAAGTAGAAACCGAAGAAAAACAACCGGAAGAAGTTAAAAAACCTGAAACGGTACAAATTTCATTCGAAGATTTATTAGGATTAAGCTACAATGAACCTGAATTTGTTAAGGTCGATGAAATCCCAGCTCCTGCTAAAGAAGTGGTTTTTGAACCAATTGAAACTACAGAAACTCCTGTAGAAAAAGCCGTTGAAACTACCGAAAAAACAACTTCAAAATCAGTTTCCTTAAACGATAAATTAGCCAAAAAAGGAATTGAAATTGACTTAAATGATCGAATTGCATTTGTAAAACATCTTTTTGGCAACAGCAACGAAGATTACAACCGTGTGATGAATCAATTGATTACCTATGATAATTTTTTCGAAACCAAAAGCTTCATTGACGAAATGGTAAAACCAGACTACAATGACTGGGAAGGAAAAGAAGAATACGAAGAACGTTTTATGGAAATAATTGAAAAAAAATTCCTTTAAAAGCACGCAAACAGCACATTATCACTGTTTAAAGTTTTAAAATTACTTATGTCAAAATTATATATCGTTCCCACGCCCATAGGCAACCTCGAAGACATGACTTTTAGAGCCATTAGAATTCTAAAAGAAGCCGACTTGATTCTTGCCGAAGACACGCGTACCAGCGGAAAACTCCTGAAGCATTTTGAGATAAGCACCCACATGCACAGTCATCACATGCACAACGAGCACAAAACCATCGAAAATGTAATTTCCCGACTCAAAGCCGGTGAAAATATTGCATTGATTTCGGATGCTGGAACTCCCGCTATTTCCGATCCCGGTTTTCTGTTAACGCGCGCTTGTGTCGAAAACGGAATTGCCGTAGAATGTCTTCCGGGTGCTACAGCTTTTGTTCCTGCTCTAGTGAATAGTGGCTTACCCAATGATAAATTTGTTTTCGAAGGTTTTTTACCAGAAAAAAAAGGCCGCCAAACCCGATATTTAGAATTGGCAGAAGAAACCAGAACAATGATTCTGTATGTTTCTCCACATAAATTAGTAAAAACACTAGCCGAATTTGTGACTTATTTTGGCGAAGACCGACAAATATGTGTTTCCAGAGAACTCTCAAAATTACACGAAGAAAACCGCCGAGGAACAGCCAAAGAAGTTTTAGCTCACTTTGAAAAAACAGCTCCCCGAGGCGAAATTGTTGTGATTGTAGCTGGAAAAACAATCATAAAAGAAGCCAAGAAAAGTAAATTTTCGAAAGAAGAAAAAGAAGAAGAATAAAAATTCAGCCACAGATTAAAAGATTTTAAGGATTTTTAATCTGTGTTAATCCTTTTAATCTGTGGCAAAAAAATAAAATTTAAAATCATGAGCATTCAAGCCTTTTTAGAAAAAGTAAAGCAAACACCTAAATCAATCACTTTCCCTGAAACCATTGCAGTAGTCGAAGAAAATTACAACTTTACTCCAACTGCTTTTCAAAACGGAAATACCCACAATGCCGCAGGAACAAACTCAGGCTCTTGTAAATTATTTGCTTTTGCTCAATTGCAAAACTTATCTCAAGCTGAAACCTTAGCTTGTTTTGGCGCTTTTTACCGTGACGAAGTATTGGGAGATCCTGAAGGAACCAATCACCAAAATATCAGAAACTTTATGATTCACGGTTGGAACGGAATCCAATTTGAAGGAACAGCTTTAGAGTTGAAATAAAAATAGTTTAGATTTCAGAATGCAGACCTTAGATTTCTACATTCTGAAATCTGACATCTAAAATCTATAATCAAAATGCGTTGGACTCTTAAACCCAAACCATCGGAAAACAAAATCAAACATTTGGCGCAAGCCTTGAATGTAGAAGATTTTGTCGCCCAATTATTAGTACAACGCGGAATTGAAACTTTTGAAGAGGCCAAACATTTTTTTCGTCCTTCCTTAGAACATTTGCACGATCCTTATCTGATGAAAGATATGGAAAAGGCAATTGAACGTATTGAAAATGCCATAGAGAACCAGGAACGCATTCTGGTTTTTGGCGATTATGATGTCGATGGAACAACCGCAGTTTCGCTCGTATCTTCGTATTTAAAAAGTTTTTATCCTAATGTAGCCACCTATATTCCGGATCGTTATGACGAAGGTTACGGTGTTTCCTTTAAAGGAATTGACTTTGCCGATGACAATGGTTTTTCGTTAATTATCGCTCTGGATTGTGGTATTAAATCAATAGATCATGTGGCTTACGCCAAAGAACGAAACATCGATTTCATTATTTGCGATCACCATCGTCCCGGAGAAACTTTACCCGATGCTATTGCTGTTCTCGACCCAAAAAGAAGCGATTGCAACTATCCTTATGATGAATTATGCGGTTGCGGAATTGGTTTTAAACTCATTCAGGCTTTGGGACTGAATCGAAATCAAACTATTGAAGATTTAGCACCATACTTAGACTTAGTTGCCACCGCCATTGCTGCCGATATCGTACCAATGACAGGTGAGAATCGAGTGTTGGCTTATTTTGGTTTGCAAGTCATTAACAACAACCCAAGACCGGGAATTAAGGCTTTGATTCACCAAATAAAGAAACAAACCTTAGATATTACTGATGTTGTTTTTATTATAGCTCCTCGAATCAATGCTGCTGGACGCATCAAACACGGTAATCATGCGGTGGAATTGTTAAGCGAATTTGATTTTGAACAAGCACAACAATTTGCTTCTGAAATTGAAAAATACAACGCTGATCGTAAAGATTTAGACAAACACATTACCAAAGAAGCTTTTCAGCAAATTGAACAAAATCAGGAGCAAGAACGTTTTACAACCGTAGTTTTTCAGGAAGATTGGCACAAAGGCGTCATCGGAATTGTAGCTTCCCGATTAATCGAAACCTACTATCGTCCCACCTTAGTTTTTACCAAAAGTGGCGATAAATATGCTGCTTCGGCGCGTTCCGTAAAAGGATTTGATGTTTATAATGCTTTGGAAGCCTGTTCTGAACATTTGGAGCAATTTGGTGGACACATGTACGCCGCAGGAATGACCTTGAAAGCCGAAAATTATGCTATTTTCAAAGAAGCTTTTGAAAAACAGGTTCAAGAAACGATTCATCCGGATCAACTTGTTCCTGAAATAGAAATTGATGCGGAAATCAACTTTTCGGATATTACACCAAAACTCACCAGAATTTTGAAACAATTCGAACCTTTTGGCCCTCAAAACATGACGCCTGTTTTTTTAACCAAAAATGTAATTGATACGGGTTATGCTAAAAAACTGGGGTCAGAAGACGAACATTTGAAACTATTTGTAAAACAAAATAACTCCGAAGGTATTGCCGCAATAGGTTTTGGATTAGGAAACAAAATCGATTTAACTACCAATCAAAAACCATTTCAAGCCGCTTATTGCATTGATGAAAATGAGTGGAATGGTAAAGTTTCAACACAATTACGATTAAAAAGTATAAAATAATGACTTCTAAAATACACAAAAAAGATCCTTATGCAGCCTTGCGTTACAAAGAATTTAATACGTTTTTATTCCTGCGATTTGCGATGGTATTTGCCTGGTCGATGCAATTCATAGTTATTGAATGGCAAGTATATAGTATTACCAAAGATGCTCTTTCGTTAGGAATTATCGGCTTAATGGAAGTCATTCCAGCCGTTTCATTAGCCTTATTTGCGGGTCATATTGTGGATCAAAAAGAAAAAAAAGGATTACTGATGAAATGTATTTTTGGCTTTTCAGTAATTAGCTTTGGATTATTTTTATTGACCTGGCCTGTCGTTGTTGAAGGTTTTTCAAATCAAACAATATTATATTCTATCTACTTTCTGGTATTTCTAGGCGGATTAGTAAGGGCTTTTCTTGGACCAACTATTTTTTCTCTGTTATCTTTACTTGTGCCTAAAAAAATCTATCCTAATGCCGCTACCTGGAGTAGTTCTGTTTGGCAAATTGCCGCTGTGGTAGGGCCAGCAGTTGCTGGTTTTTCAATTACTTTAATGGGAGTTCATTGGTCTTTATGTCTGGTTTTTGCTTGTTCAATAATGGCTTTATTAGCCTTATCTCAAATAAGTAAAAAACCTATTTTAAACCCAAAAATTGGCGAACCCGTAATGCAAAGTCTAACCGAAGGAATCAAATTTGTTTTCAACAATAAAACGGTTCTAGGGGCTATTACACTGGACATGGTTGCAGTTCTCTTTGGAGGTGCCGTAGCCTTATTACCTATTTTTGCTCAGGATATTCTAAAAGTAGGACCCGAAGGTTTTGGATTCTTAAGAGCTGCACCAGCTGTTGGGGCGTTCTTAACCATGCTAATTACGGCTTATGTTCCTTTGAGCAAAAATGCAGGAATGAAATTATTAGGAGCCATTTTTGGTTTCGGAGTTTGTATTATTATTTTCGGACTTTCTACCTTATTTTGGGTTTCTCTTTTCGCTTTGTTTTTTAGCGGTGTTTTTGATGGTATTTCGGTAGTTATTCGTCAAACGATATTGCAAATTAAAACTCCCGATAATATGCGAGGAAGAGTTTCGGCTGTAAACTCCATGTTTGTCGGTTCTTCAAATGAGTTAGGTGCTTTTGAAAGTGGATTAACTGCCCGATTGATGGGAACCGTAACCGCCGTTGTTTTTGGTGGAAGTATGACCCTTTTAGTGGTTTTAACAACTGGAATTATCTCTCCTTCTTTTAGAAAATTAGATTTGACTAAAGATATCGAAGAACATGAAAAAGAAGATTAAATAGTAATACTAACAACAAAAGCTTCATTCGTTTTATTTTTTATTATTTT
>NCET01000477.1 GCA_002280815.1 Flavobacteriales bacterium 32-34-25
TTTCCGTTTAATTATAGCGGAATAAAAAACACTTTGATGACACTTTTTATCAGATTGTTAATCGCTTTGAATTCTTCCGAAAAAGGAATTCTTCGCATCCGAAAACGAATCAATAGTCTGGAACGTTCCACCGAAAAATACAACTATTGCAAAGCCCAATTGCAAGAAATCAAACCCGATCTGGTTTTTTGTACCACCCAGCGCGCTAGCCAATCCATTGGAGCCTTACTGGCAGCACAGGATTTAGGGATTCCCACGCTAACTTTTGTGTATTCTTGGGACAATGTGCCTAAAGCGATGCAGCTGGTAGAAACCGATTACTATTGTGTGTGGAGCGATTTGATGAAAAAAGAAATGCAACAGTACTATCCTTTTGTTAAGGAGAACCAATTAATAGTTACTGGAACTCCTCAATTTGAGCCACATTACGATAAAACCTTGTTGCAAACCAGAGCAGTATTTTTTGCCCAATACAATTTGGATACCGAAAAAAAATACATTTGTTTCTCCGGGGATGACGAAACCACTTCGCCCTTAGATCAATATTATCTGGAAGATTTAGCCCATGCTGTACGTGCTTTGAATGCTAAAGGATACCATCTTGGAATCATTTATAGAAAATGTCCTGTAGATACAACCAATAGGTATGATGCTGTAATCGAATCGAATAAAGATATCATTGCAGTAATTGATCCTTTGTGGAAAGCAATAGGCAAGCAATGGAACGAAGTTTTTCCAACCAAAGCGGACTTGCAATTATTGCACAATGTCTGTACTCATTCTGAATTGGTAACCAATGTATGTTCATCCACAGTTTTTGATTTTGTAGCGCATGATAAACCTTGTATCTATTACAATTATGAACAACCTCAATTAAAAAAAGGCATTCGGGATATAGGACAGAATTACAAATATGTTCATTTTAGATCGATGCCAAGCCCTGAAGCTGCCATTTTTTGTACAGCTAAAAACCAATTAGAAGGCCAAATTGAAGCCATACTAAAAGGTAATTTGTCCAACGTTCCCGAAGGAAAAAAATGGTACAGCATTGTAGCTGGTAAAACACCAACCCAAGCTTCAGAGAAAATTTGGGATGCTATTGATAGGATTGTTAATTAGAAAATATTTTAACATGGATTATATATTGAAACACAGATAATAGAAATTAAAGAAAATTAAACCGATTTTTTTTATTCTTTTACAGTATAAAATCTGCGATAATCTGCATAATCTGAGTGAAAAAAAACAACCAAATCCCAAAGTAGATTCAGGGCTTAATCTAGATTTACTCTTTTAAAAAGCAAAGAATTGATAGGTCTTTATCTTGATAGAAATACATCTTAATAAATGCCGCAACCGACAACTCATAACTCATAACTGACAACTCATAAATGTTCTTCACCTCTTTCTCCTTTGCAATTTTCCTCCCCATAGTATTTGTACTGTACTGGTTTGTGTTTAACAAAAACAAAACCACACAAAATACCCTATTGATAATTGCCAGTTATTATTTCTATTCCTGTTGGGATTGGCGTTTCTTATTCTTGTTGGTTTTCTCTACATTTCTGGATTATTATACAGGCATTCGAATTGAAAAAAGTAAGAAAGAAAGCGGTAGAAAATTTTGGTTTTGGCTCAGTATAGGAATCAATTTGGGATTTCTGGGGATGTTCAAATATTATAACTTTTTCGCCAGTTCGTTTGCCGAATTGATGAATGGACTTGGTTTAAAAACATCACCATTTTTATTGGATGTGGTTTTACCGGTTGGGATTTCGTTCTATACTTTTCATGGTTTGTCCTATGTAA
>NCET01000106.1 GCA_002280815.1 Flavobacteriales bacterium 32-34-25
AGTACATTACTTTTTCGAACCTAAAGGAAAACCTGGCGTTATCAAACCTATTGACAAAAAATCAAACTATGTAAAACGTTGTTTGGGTATTCCTGGAGATAGTTTAGCTATAAAAGACGGAATTGTTTTCATCAATGGAAAGGAACTTATTCTACCTGAAAGAGCAAAACCTCAATTTTCTTATGCAGTAGGAATAGATACTAAAAATCCGCCTGCCGATTTAGAAAACCTATTAAGAGAAATGGATGTTACTGATGGTGTAGGAATAAATGATGCCAGAGACACCATCTATTTTAGAGCATTAACCGCTGCAGGAGCTGAAAGGCTAAAAAATACAGCTGGAATAACAGCCGTAAAAAGACAAATTTCCAGAGGAGTTGAACAAAATATTTTTCCAAATATCAACAAATGGAACCAAGATAATTTTGGACCAATTTACATTCCTCAAAAAGGAAAAACAGTAGCACTTACATTAGAAAGCTTGCCTTTTTACAAAAGAATCATTACTGATTACGAAATAGACGATAACGGAAACAAAAACGATTTAAAAGTAACTGGAAACGAAATTAGATTGAATGGAAAAGTGATTAATAGCTACACTTTCAAGCAAAATTACTACTGGATGATGGGGGATAACCGCCATAATTCTGAAGACAGCCGTTACTGGGGTTATGTTCCGGAAGACCACATTGTGGGGAAACCAGTATTTATCTGGATGAGCTGGGATGCTAATGGAAAAGGATTAAACAAAGTGCGTTGGGACAGAGTTTTCACAACTGTTAGTGGCGAAGGTCAGCCACAATCGTATTTCAAAATCTTCTTGATTGTATTAGCAGCGTTTTTCGTTGGTGAGTATTTTTGGAAAAAAAGAAACAAAAACATATAGTTTAAATTCAAAGTTCTTAAAGCTATAATCAAAATATCATGACACTAACCCAGTGGTTTATTTTTTTTCTCATAATTCAGGCAGTTCATTTTTTAGGAACTTGGAAATTATACAAAGCCGCAGGCAGAAAAAGCTGGGAAGCAGTAATACCCATATATAATGCTATTGTGCTAATGAAAATTATTAAGCGTCCAACCTGGTGGACATTATTACTTTTCATCCCCATTATAAACCTGATTATGTTTCCTGTTATTTGGGTAGAGACATTAAGAAGTTTTGGAAAACGCAGTCAACTGGATACATTTTTAGGAATTGTAACTTGCGGATTGTATATCTATTACATCAATTATACACAAAAATTAGATTACAATAAAAATAGAAACCTACAGCCACAAAACAAAACAGCTGATACGGTAAACTCATTATTATTTGCAATTATTGTAGCAACTTTAGTGCATACTTATATTATTCAACCATATACAATTCCTACATCATCATTAGAAAAAAGCCTATTAATAGGCGATTTTTTATTTGTAAGTAAATTTAATTATGGTGCTAGAGTCCCAATGACAGCAGTTGCTGCAACAATTGTTCACGACACTATACCTTTCTTTAACATTAAATCATATTTTTCTAAACCTCAACTTCCCTATTTAAGATTTCCTGGTTATCAAAGAATAAATAACAATGATATTGTTGTTTTTAATTGGCCGACAGATACTTTGTTTAACATGTATCTTCCTGCTGATAAAAAATATTATAAACCTATTGATAAAAAAACAAATTATGTAAAACGTTGTGTAGGAATTCCTGGCGACAGTCTCGAGATAAAAAGTGGAATTGTTTTTATCAATGGAAAAGAATTGATTTTACCTGAAAGAGCAAAGCCTCAATACTCCTACAAAGCAGTTTATGATGGAAAAACACCAATAGATTTCGAATATTTATTAAAAGAATTAAATGCAACTGACGGAGCCTCTTTTATAAATAATTCAAGAGATACTTTAATAATATACGCATTAACTTTTTCTGGAGCAGAAAAATTGAAAAAAGTTCCTGGAATTACTTCTGTAAGCAGAGTAATTAAAAACGGTTCTGAAGACGGAATATTTCCTGATTTTAAGGACCAAAAACCTTCTATAACAAACAATTGGTCTAATGATAATTTTGGTCCAATCTATATTCCTAAACAAGGAAAAACAGTAAATATAGATTTAAAATCTTTACCATTTTATAGCAAAATTATTTCTGAATACGAAGGAAACACTCTAGATATAAAAGATAGCATAATTTATATAAATGATAAAAAAGTAACGACTTATACATTTAAACAAAATTATTACTGGATGATGGGTGACAATCGCCATAATTCACTAGATGCACGTTATTTTGGCTATACTCCGGAAGATCATATTGTGGGAAAACCGATATTTATCTGGATGAGTTGGGATGCTAACGCAAAAGGATTGAACAAAGTACGTTGGGACAGAGTATTTACAACTGTTAATGGTGAAGGTCAACCACAATCTTATTTTAAAATATTCCTAATTCTATTGACCGTTTTCTTTGTAGGAGAATATTTTTGGAAAAAAAGAAAAGAGAAAAAAGAATATATATAATCGAATGTTTAAAAGTTATAAAGTATTTATTTTATGACTTTAAAATTTTAGACCAATCAATAAAATGAAAACCTTATTACACCCTTCTTATTTTCCATCGATTAGTCATTTTGTTGCTATACTGCAATCAGAAAGTATCGTATTTGAAATGGAAGACAATTTCCAAAAACAAACTAACAGAAACCGTACTTATATTTATAGTCCAAACGGAATTCAACTTTTAAATATTCCGATAAAGCATTCGAAAACGAGCCATCAAAAAACAAAAGACATTCAAATTGAAAATGATTTTGACTGGCAAAAACAACATTTCAAATCACTGGAAGCCGCTTACAGAAGCTCTCCTTTCTTTGAATTCTTCGAAGATGATTTTGTTCCTTTTTTTGAAAAAAAGCATCAATTTTTAATGGATTTGAATTTTGAAGCATTGGAAATAATATCCAAATGTATGCGTACAAAATTCAATTTTGAAACTACAACCGAATATTTCCACGAAGTAGATTCGAATACTATTTTGGATTATCGTTTTTTGGTAAACGGAAAAAAAGACCCATCACAATTTGAAACTTACACTCAGGTTTTTGATGACAAACATGGTTTTATCAACAACTTAAGCATTCTGGATTTACTGTTCAACGAAGGAAAATTTACGGTAGACTATCTAAAAACACAGCCTTTAGTTATTCGATAATTTCAATTATTACCGAAGATTTCCTATTTAGAATTTGGAATTTTATCCCGAAACTTCAGAATTGGAATTTGGATTTTGAATTTTGGAATTTCTTAAGTTATTCCAAAGATAATTTTGCCATAATTGGGTAATGATCTGAGTTTTCAAAATCAGTAAAATTCTCAAACTTCTTAACAGTCATTTCTTTATCAGCAAAAATATAATCTATTCGAGCTGGGTAATATTTAAATCGGTAGGTTTGTCCAAAACCTTTACCTGATTCCTCAAATCCATCTTTTAAACTGCCTTTGATAATGCGATAGACATAAGAAAAAGCACTGTTGTTCATATCGCCACAAATAATTAAAGGATATTGACATTGCTTGATGTTATCGTTTAAAATTTCTGCTTGTTGCTGCTGTTGCTTAAAAGCTTCACTTATTCTAATAAAGATCATTTGCGATTTCTCCTTATTGATTACATCAATATTTTTGGAGATTTCATTAACATCCGGCGAAATTTTAATAGACTGCAAGTGCATATTATAGACTCTAATAATATCTTTTCCTTTCTTAATATCGGCATAAACTACATTGTTATCCGAATTAGGAAAAGTGATTTTACCTTGTTCAATAATAGGAAATTTAGAAAAAATAGCCTGCCCAGTTTTTATTTGGTTCCCTTCCATAAAAATGGTGCGATGTGGATAGACTTTTAAGTCAATGTGTGCCGAACTAGAATATTCCTGAATACACAAAATATCAGGATTTTTATCATTGATAAATTCCAAAATTGATTCCGGTATATCTGATTTGTCCTGCCAATTGAATAAATTAAACAAGCGAACGTTGTAGCTCATGACCACAAAATCTTTATCACTTTCCGGATATTCTTTAGACGAAAATTTATAGAATTTATTGATAAAAGTAATTCCCATTAAAAGAACCAAACCAGATATCATCATTCTTTTTTTTAATTGAATGGCCCAATACACAAAAAAAAGACTATTCAATATGAAAAACAAAGGCATAAACAAAGTCAATACCGACAATAAAGGGAAAATCTTTGGCGCCAAAAAAGGCAACACATAAGCGATAAAAGTGACGACTATGAGAACAATGTTTAAGAAAAACATTCCCCTATTGAACCACGAAAGATTTTTCATTATATATAATTTATGTCTAAAGTAAAACTAGAAAACTTTAAACTATTATTTCCCTGATTTAAATAAAAAATCCTTTTCCTCTTTTGTTAAACTATCATAACCTGATTGACTAATTTTATCTAGAATTTCATCAATTTGTTGTTGTGCCTTATCTTTTGTTACAATTCTTGAAGTAGTTCGCTTCTCGACTGGCTTAGCATTATAATTTCTATGCACTTTTTTAAAAGGCGTTGATGGAGACGTTCTAAAACCATTGGCAAAAAAATCAATAATTTTAGTAACAACAATACTCATATCGGTACCGTTTTGCAAAGCTTTGATATATACAAATCCAAAAAAAGCACCCGCCAAATGCGAAATATGTCCACCCATATTTTCTAAACGCAGTTGCATCAAATCTATTATTATTAACACAGCTGTAATGTGCCATAATTTCACATTTCCTATCAACAGCAAACGCACTTGCATTAAAGGCTGATAAGTCGTAACAGCAACTAATATTGCCATAATTGCAGCCGAAGCACCTACAATAGCCGAATTAATATTTAAAATATAATAAGTCGCTACAAAAACGGCTCCCGCAAAAATAGCACTCAAAAGATACAATCCTAAAAATTGTTTTTGAGTAAAATAAATCAAAAACAATTGACTTGCAAAATTCAAAACCAGCAAATTGAAAAGAATGTGGAAAAAGTCAAAATGAAAAAAAGAATAACTTATAATTGACCAGGGTTTCCACAAAAAGTCAGTTGGATTAGATGATAAACTTACATATTGCAGCACATCAACCTCCATACTAAACAATCGAAGTAAGCCCGGAAAAACGTATGAAATCAAGAAACAGGCTATATTCCAATAGATCAATCTATGAGCTACGCCTCCTAGTTTGTATTGCAATTTTAAGTCGTCTAAAATATTCATTTAATCTTTTTATAAAGTGATTTCTATTCCAATATTAATTCCAACGGTTATCATTAAACTGGTTTTTCTTCCAATACCACATAATTAAGAAACCAAACAAAGCACCACCAATATGAGCAAAATGAGCAATTCCAGTATCAATTCCCATTAGGGAATTTCCAAAAACACCGAAGAACCCATCAAAAAGAAGCATGTATACTGGAACGAAATATTTTGCTTTAACTGGCACAGGGATAAACATTATCCCCAACTCAGCATTAGGAAACATAAACGCAAAAGCAATTAACAATCCATAAACAGCACCAGAAGCTCCCACAACAGTTCCGAAATAAGCTTCAAAAAAACTTCTAAAATCTACACTTTGCAATATAGGAACTAGTTCATTATTGCCTTTCCCATTTAATACCGCTAGAACTTCTTCTTTAGAAAAACCCTGATTTATCAATGTATTTAGTCCATCTTGAAAAAAATAATAACTCACAGCGGTATTTACTAAAACTGCTCCAAGTCCACAAGAAATATAAAAGAAAAGAAACTTTTTTCCTCCCCAAAAATGTTCTAAAGTAGAACCAAACGAATACAAAGCAAACATATTGAAGAAAATATGCATAAAACTACCATGCATAAACATATGACTCAATGGCTGCCATAAATGGAAATTATTGTTTTCTGGAAAATACATCGCCAATAATCTATAGGCTGGATTATTAGGATTGAAACTATCCGGAGAAAATCCTCCCACCACTAATGTCCCAATAAAGAACAGAACATTAATTATCAATAATTGTTTTACCGTTTCGGTTACATTCATCATAGTGCAAATTTTTTATCTATATCTTCCACACGCATCGTGATGAAAGTTGGTTTTTGGAAAGGAGAAACATTCGGATCTTTGCAGGCAAAAAGTCCGTTTACTAAATTTTCCTGTTCTTTTATTGTTAAACTTATTCCTGTTTTTACTGCTAAACTCTTTGCCATCGACTTAGCGATGGTATCATTTTGACTAAAACTATTCTCTGGAATTCCATCTTGTAAATCACTCAATAATTGCTCTAAAACCATCGAAATTTCACTTTCGGTCACATTCACCGGAATTCCTGAAATTACTACATGATCATCATTGGTTTCTTCAAAAACAAATCCAGTATTGACAAGCGAAAGCTTCAAATCATCAATTAATTCCATTTCGTTTGACGAAAAATACAAATTCAACGGAAACAACAATTGTTGGCTTGATGCCTGATGTACCGTCATATTGGTCAAAAATTGTTCGTACAAAACCCGCTGGTGCGCGCGTTGCTGATCCACAATTACCATTCCAGATTTAATAGGCGAAACAATATATTTTTTATGAATTTGATATACATTCTGAACCGCGTGCTCTACTTCTTCGTCATTAAATAACGAACCTGTAACTTCTTCGCTTTCAAATGAAAACTCGGTGCTTTCGGTTGTAAAATCAGCTTCTTGCTTTAAACCTACATACAAACTTTCCCAGTTAGCGGTCGCAGCTGGTTTCTTGTAACTCGATCCTGAATTAGAACCTGATCCTGAACCAGCATAATGTTTATTGACTTTATCATCCGAAAACGGATTAAAAGTACTATCGACCTGAATGGTAGGCACTGCTCCTTCCAAATCTTTATAATGATAAGGTGTATCCAAATTAGCATCTCTTTCGAAATCTAAAACTGGCGCCACATTAAACTGTCCTAAACTGTGTTTTATCGAAGCTCTTAAAATAGCATACAATGCACTTTCGTCGTCAAACTTGATTTCGGTTTTCGTAGGATGAATATTGATATCGATAGAATTTGGTGGAACCGATAAATACAAGAAATAACTTGGTTGCGCTCCATCTTTTAAAATTCCATCGTAAGCAGCCATCACCGCATGATGCAAATAACCACTTTTTATAAAACGATCATTGACAAAGAAAAACTGTTCACCTCTATTTTTTTTAGCAAATTCAGGTTTGCTAACAAATCCCTGAATGGTTACAATTTCGGTTTCTTCCTGAACGGGAACTAATTTCTCGTTGGTTTTACCCGAAAAAACATTCACCACACGTTGTCTAGACGTAGAAATAGGCAAATTGTACATTTCGCTACCATTATGGTAAAAAGTAAAATGAATATTGGGATGTGCCATAGCTACACGTTGAAATTCATCAATAATATGTCGGTATTCTACCGTGTCCGATTTCAGAAAATTACGTCGGGCAGGAATATTAAAAAACAAATTTTTAACGGCAAACGAAGTTCCTTTAGGCAATACTTCCTAGTTCCTCTTGATCCTGCTTGGTTTTCATTTCCACATGGGCAATCGCCGCAATGGAAGCCAAAGCTTCTCCACGAAAACCCTTTGTATGCAAAGTAAACAAATCTTCGGCATGACGAATTTTGGAAGTGGCATGACGCTCAAAACACAACCGTGAGTCAGTCACATTCATCCCTTTTCCATTGTCAATTACCTGAACCAATGATTTTCCAGCATCTTTTATAATCAACTTGATATCCGTTGCATTAGCATCTACTGCATTTTCAAGTAATTCTTTGACTACCGAAGCAGGTCTTTGAACCACTTCTCCAGCAGCAATTTGGTTAGCAACATGATCAGGAAGTAATTGGATTATACTCGACATTTTTTTTAATATTCAGTTTTCAGTAATTAGTACTCAGAGAATAACCAAGCCCAGCAAATTTAATAAATTTCTGTCGGCTTTTAGCTTATCTTAAATCATAAATAAAACAAAAAAACCTATACCATTTGGCTAGAATAGTATAGGTTTCATTTTGAATTATTTAGTTTTTATTCTTTTAATTCTAAAGGCGTCCCTTCATCTAATTGTAACGCACCTGAAGTCAACAAATTCTGACTTGGATATTCATGCGTTAATGAAGCCTGCTGACGAATGTAGGCCATTTTTATAGCAGCAATAGCCGCTTCAGTTCCTTTATTTCCGTGAATCCCTCCACTTCTATCAATCGATTGTTGCATGGTATTATCAGTCAGAACACAAAAAATTACCGGAATATCCGTTTGTACATTTAGATCTTTGATCCCTTGTGTTACGCCTTCGCAAACAAAATCAAAATGTTTGGTTTGTCCCTGAATTACACATCCAATAACAATAACTGCATCAACTTTTTGAGTTTGCAACATTTTTTTTGCACCATAAATCAACTCAAAACTTCCCGGAACATTCCATCGAATGATATTTTGAGCAGGCACTTCATTGTCTAAAAAAGCATCTTCTGCTCCTTTGTACAAGCCTTCTGTGATGTTGTCATTCCACTCTGAAACTACAACTCCAAAACGAAAATCTTTCGCACTTGGAAGTGTGCTTTTATCGTAAATTGATAAATTTTTATTAATCGTTGCCATATCAAATTTAATTTATTTAGACTTTCAATTTATAAATAAAAATTGGTGATTACAAGTATTTAATTCCTTGCAATCACCAAAATTTTAAATGTGTTTTTATGTTATTGAGATAAACCGATTAAAGCTTCTACAGCAGCAGCTTCCGGTGAATTCTCATAGTTATCTTTAATATCTGTAAAATATTTCAAAGCCTCTTCTTTGCTTCCTAAAGCTAAAGCTGTTTTTCCAGCTTTCAACAAGAAACGTGGCGTTGTAAAATCATTTTTATTAGATTCTGCAGCTTTTACATAATTCTCTAAAGCTTCTTTTGGTTGCTTGTTTTCAGAATAAGCATCCCCAATAGCTCCTTTTGCCAAAGCACTCAAAACAACATCATCCGATTTGAATTTGCTCAAATAATCAATTGCTTCCGTATATTTTCCAGTGTTCAAATAAGCAACACCAGCATAATAATTAGCTAAATTTCCAGCTGAAGTTCCTGAATATTCGTCAGCAATTTTAACGAATCCAAATTTCCCTTCAGAACCATTTAATGCTAATTTGTATAATGAATCACTTGCAACACCATTGCTTGCTTGTTCAAAATTTTGTTGAGCAACAAACATTTCACTAGCCGCTTCATCTTCTTTAGGACCAGCAACAAATTTCTCATAAGCTACATAACCCACAGTAAACAAAGCAATAGCTCCTACTATACCAATAATGATTTTTTGATTTTTAGCAACCCAGTCTTCCGTTTTTGATGCAGTTTCGTCTAATTTAGAAAAAACCTCAGCAGTTGTACTGTTTTTTTCGTCAATTACTACTTGTTCTTCTACTGCTTCTTTAACTTCTTTCTCTTTTGGTGCTTTATATCCTCTTTTATTGTACGTAGCCATTTAAAAATAATTTAGTGAACCGCAAAAATAAAATTTTTATTCAAACCCACACATAAAAACTCATATTTTATATCTAAATCGAAAATATTTTTATTTTAAGGATTTTGAAACAATTTATTGCTCATCTTTTTTAATATAGAAAAGTTCCAAAAGCCATTTATATCGATATTTTTCAATAATTTGCAGCCTGTTTTAAAAGCTCAGGCAAAAACAGCAAATTCCTCAATACCAGTACCACTTCAATGTATTTAAAAAAAATATCTTTATTCAATTATAAAAATTTTTCGGAAGCCAATTTTGAGTTTGACGGCAAAATCATCTGTTTTGTAGGTAAAAATGGTATTGGAAAAACCAATGTGCTGGACGCTATTTACCATTTGTCTTATGGAAAAAGCTATTTCAATCCGCTGGCGGTTCAAAATATCAAACACGGCGAAGAGTTTTTTGTAATTGATGCCGAATTCATCAAAAATGAAAGAAGCGAACAACTGGTTTGCAGCCTGAAAAAAGGACAAAAAAAAGTACTGAAACGCAACGGCAAAGCCTACGATAAATTCTCCGATCATATTGGGTTTATTCCGCTAGTAATTATTTCGCCAGCCGATAGAGATTTAATTATCGAAGGCAGCGAAACCCGCCGAAAGTTTATTGACAGTATTATATCCCAACTCGATTCGCATTATTTACAGCAATTGATTCAGTACCAAAAAGTAATGAGTCAGCGCAATGCTTTGTTGAAATATTTTGCGTTGAATCATGTTTTTGACAACGACACTCTTTCTATATATAATGAGCAATTAAGTGGTTTTGGAAAGTATATCTTCGAAAAAAGGAAAGAATTCATTGCCGAGTTTATTCCCATTTTCAACGAACACCATCACGCTATTACGGGTTCGCAGGAATCGGTTCAATTAGTCTACGAAAGTCATTTATTCGAAAATGATTTATTGACGCTTTTACAAGAAAACATCAATAAAGACCGAGCCTTGCATTACACCAGCGTAGGAATCCACAAAGACGATCTGGCTTTTGAAATCGACAATCATCCTATTAAAAAATTTGGATCTCAAGGCCAACAAAAATCTTTTTTGATTGCTTTAAAATTGGCTCAATTTGAATTCCTGAAAAAGCAAAGCGGTGTAAAACCCATTTTATTATTCGATGATATTTTTGATAAATTAGACGAAACCCGGGTAGCAAAAATTGTCGAAATGGTCAATTCGGATACTTTTGGTCAACTGTTTATTTCAGACACACATCCGGAACGTACAGAAGCTATTGTGAAATCGACGTTGCAATCTTATAAGATATTCAACTTATAATTTTCTTTTTAATCACGAAAAGCAGAAAGTTTTACGCAAAGGACACTAAGTTTTTTTTAGCTAAAAAAAAATCTGTATAAATCTGTGAAATCTGCGGTTAAATATTTTATAAACTAGAATCAAAATGCACTAAAGTGTATCGTTTTAACTATTTTTGATGCTATTAAAATTCAAATCCAATGAAATTCAAATCCTTATTCGCAATACTCCTTTTATTCAGCTTATTTTCTTGCAACGCACAAACTTCAGAAAACATCAAGACGGTTGAAGTGGCTGCTTTCGCAAAAGAAATAAAAACAACTCCAAAACCACAAATTCTGGATGTTCGCACTCCCGAAGAATTTGCTTCAGGTCATATTGACAATGCACAAAACATAAACTGGCAAAACGAAAATTTCGTAAAAAACACTGAAAAACTCAACAAAAACAAAGCTGTTTATTTGTATTGCCGAAGCGGAAAACGAAGCTTGAAAGCTTCTGAAAAACTAGCAGAATTAGGATTCAAAAAAATCTACAATCTGGACGGCGGCTACTTAAAATGGAATGCCGAAAAATAAAAAGCGCAATAAAAAACGAAAAAGCCCTCATTCATGCTTACAAAAGAATCATTACAATTTCTAGACGATTTAAGAACCAATAACAACAGAGACTGGTTTCAGGATAACAAAAAACGATATGAGATTTTCAAAAAAGATTATCATCAGTTAGTTGCTGCTTTTTTGGACGCCATGAAACCTATGGATCCTGCATTAGAAATGCTTGAAGTAAAAAATTGTACTTTTAGAATCAATCGCGACATTCGATTTTCTAAAGACAAATCACCTTATAAATCGCATTTGGGCGTTTGGTTGTCTTCCGGTTTAAAAAACGCTAATCGCGCAGGATATTATGTTCATATCGAAAAAGGAGCTTCGTTTATTGCTGGCGGTTTTTATTCACCGGAAGCCGAAGACCTAAAAAAAATACGCAAAGAAATTGCGTTTTTCTATGACGATTTAGAAGCCATTTTGAATGAATCCAATTTCAAAAAAGAATTTGGTGATTTTAGTCGAAATGAAAAAAGCATGTTGAAAAATCCGCCAAGAGGTTACGAAAAAGACCATCCAGCTATTGAATTATTGAAATTAAAAAGTTTCGAAACCGTTCAAAAATTCGATATTTCCGAAGTAACTAAAAAAGATTTTGTTTCGAAAATGAGTCAAAAACTCATTCTTCTGAAACCTTTAAACGAATACATGAATCGTGCTCTGGAAACAGAGGAATTTTAAAAACAATGCTAAAATTTAACCACTAATTCAAATAAAATAATTCGTGAATTCGTGACAAAAAAACTTCTTTAATGAAAAAAAGAAAAATACTTTTTCTTGGAGAATCCTACCGCGCTGACGCCATTACCTGGACCAATGGCTTAAAGGAATTTGGTGATTTTGAGATTATATATTGGGAATTGCAAACGCCAAATAATTCATTTCTCAATAGAATCTTGCGAACGCTGGAATTTATCTTCGCTCCTATTACAGTTCGAAAAATAATTCGCCAGCAAAAACCCGATATGATTATTGCCGAAAGAACCACCAGTTATGGTTTTCTGGCAGCACTTTCAGGTGTACAACCTTCCGCCATTGCCCAACAAGGAAAAACCGATTTATGGCCTGAAGATTCCATCACAATTACGCTTTCAAAAATAATTCAGAATTACGCTTTCAAAAAAGCCACACTCATTCATGCCTGGGGACCAATAATGGCTAAACACATGAAAAATTCCAAAGTGGATATGTCCAAAGTTTTGGTTTTACCAAAAGGAATTGATTTAAGTGTTTTCGAAAATAAAAACACTACAAATCCTGATAAAATCTGTGCGATTGTAACGCGTTCGTTGTTGCCAGAATACCGACACGATATTACCTTAAAAGCTTTTGGAACTTTACACCAAAAAGGAATTGATTTTACTTTAACCATTGTGGGCCATGGAATAAGATTAGAATATTTAAAAGATTTAGCAAAGAAAATGCAAATCGAAAATAAAGTAATTTTTACTGGAAGAATTCCAAATACTGAACTTCCAGAACAGTTACAAAAATCTAACTTTTACATCAGCATGCCTGTAACTGAAGGCGTTTCGGCATCTTTATTTGAAGCTATGGCTTGCGGTTGTTACCCAATAGTTTCTAATATTTCGGGAAATCAAAGTTGGATTAATCATCGTGAAAACGGACAATTAATTACCGTTGATGATTCAGAAATGTTAGCGAATGAAATTCTTTGGGCTTTTGAAAACACAGCGATTCGAAACGAAGCCGTTACAAACAATCGAAAATTCATTGAAAATCAGGCAGATTATAAAATCAATATGAAAATCATTGCTGATAAATACCACGAATTGATTAATAATACTATCTGATTTTTTTGACCATTAAGGAATTAAGATTCATTAAATAACTCTAAGTCTTAAATTAGCTTAATTTCTTAATGGTTAAAACAAAAAACCTTACTTTTGAACCTTCAATTCACGACTAAAAAAGCGCTTTCTTTTATGGAAATTCTAAATCATTTTTCTTTAAAAAACTACAATACTTTTGGCATTGAAGCCAAAGCCAGACAATTTGTTGCTGTTCACAACATAGCCGAATTGAAAACGATTTTAGAACAACATCCTTCGAAAAAAAAATTCGTTTTAGGCGGTGGAAGCAATATGTTATTGACCCAAGATATTGATGCTTTAGTGATTCATATTGATTTAAAAGGAAAGAAAATCATCAAAGAAGACGATGATTTTGTTTGGATTGAAAGTCAGGCGGGCGAAAACTGGCACGAATTTGTACTTTGGAACATCGAACAAAATTTTGGCGGACTGGAAAACATGTCGCTAATTCCGGGAAATGTTGGGACAACTCCTGTTCAAAACATTGGTGCTTATGGAACCGAAATCAAAGACACCTTTGTTTCTTGTGACGCCATGAATATTAAAACTCAAGAAATAAAAACTTTTACTAATGCCGAATGCAATTTTGGATACCGCGAAAGTATTTTTAAACACGAAGCAAAAGATCAATATATTATTACTTCGGTAGTTTTTAAACTAACCAAACGCAACCATAAAATCAATACTTCTTACGGAGATATTTTGGCAGAATTAGAAAAAAACAACATCACAAATCCGGGATTGAAAGATGTAAGCAACGCCGTAATTGCTATTAGACAAAGTAAATTACCTGATCCTAAAGAACTGGGAAATAGCGGTAGTTTTTTCAAAAACCCTATTGTTTTGAAATCCGATTTCGAAGCCATTCATAAAAAATTCCCTGAGATGAAATTCTATGAAGTTTCAGAAACCGAAGTAAAAGTTCCGGCTGGTTGGCTGATCGAACAAGCTGGTTTTAAAGGAAAACGATTTGGCGATGCAGGAATTCATAAAAATCAGGCTTTGGTTTTAGTAAATTATGGCAATGCCACAGGACAAGAAATCTTAGCCGTTTCCAAAACTGTTCAAAAAACTGTTTTTGAGACCTTTGGCATTCATATTGAAGCCGAAGTAAACGTGATTTAACACAAAAAACCGACTTGAAAATTTTCTTTTAAAATTCATATTTTATCATTTTCAAATCCTAATTGTATTCATACCTTTGCAGTCGATTAAAAAACCCATTAAACTCTGATGCTTATACTGATTCTTTACTTTTTTATTGCTATTGTTGCTATTCAAATTGCGTATTATTTAGGTGTTTTTGGGAAATTTGCTTTCGCCAAAGCACAAAAAATAACACCCAAAAGAATTCCTATTTCGGTTATCGTTTGTGCAAAAAATGAAGAAGAAAATGTAGCAAAGTTTGTTCCGTTGTTAGCCGAGCAAAACTATCCTGATTTTGAGATTGTTCTAATCGACGATGCTTCGAGCGATGAGACTTTAGAACTTTTTGAAGCATTCGAAAAACAATATTCTAACATTCGTCTCGTTAAAGTAGAAAACAACGAGGCTTTTTGGGGAAATAAAAAATACGCTTTAACCTTAGGTATCAAAGCAGCTAAGAAGGAATATTTGCTGTTTACGGATGCCGATTGTTATCCAACATCAAAAGACTGGATTACTGCCATGAGTTCGCAATTTACAATGCACAAAACGATTGTTTTAGGATATGGAGGCTATGAAAAAATTGCCAATTCATTCCTTAACAAACTTATTCGTTATGAAACTTTGCTTACTGCAGTTCAGTATTTTTCCTGGGCAAAACTAGGACATCCATATATGGGAGTAGGTCGAAATTTAGCCTATAAAAAAGAAGAGTTTTTTAATGTAAACGGATTTATCAATCACATTCAGGTGCGTTCAGGCGACGATGATTTGTTTATCAACGAAGCGGCTAAAGGAAGTAACACTACTGTAGCCTACACGCCAGAAAGTTTTACGTATTCGGCACCGAAAACAAAATACAAAGATTGGTTTACCCAAAAAAGAAGACATGTAGCTACGGCAAAACATTATAAAACGGTAGATCAATTGCAGTTGGGTTTATTTTATAGTTCGCAATTGTTATTTATTGTTTTAGCAATTATTTTACTAGCTTTCCAGTTTCAGTGGATTCTGGTATTGAGTTTAGTAGGTTTGCGTTATTTATGTGCCTGGGGTATCGTTGGTTTTTCTGCGGGGAAACTAAAAGAAAAAGACATTAAATTTTGGTTCCCAATAGTTGAGATTGCGCTTGTTTTTACACAAATTAATGTTTTTATCACTAATCTTTTTTCAAAACCAGTCAATTGGAAATAAAAATTCAAATAGAAAAAGCCAAAC
>NCET01000478.1 GCA_002280815.1 Flavobacteriales bacterium 32-34-25
CAACAAGGTTGAATTTCGCTCAATATGACGCAAGAAATAATGCCCTAAACCTTTTCCTTCGGCTGCTCCTTCAATAATACCAGGAATATCAGCAATTACAAAAGATTGAAAATCTCTGTAAGCTACAATTCCTAAATTTGGTTTTAAAGTCGTAAACGGATAATCGGCAATTTTTGGCTTAGCCGAAGTCAAAACCGATAATAAAGTAGATTTTCCAGCATTTGGAAAACCAACTAAACCAACATCAGCCAAAACTTTCAGTTCTAAAATCACATCCATTTCAACCCCCTCTAAACCGGGTTGGGCGTATCTAGGCGTTTGGTTAGTCGAACTTCTAAAATGCCAGTTTCCTAAACCACCTTTTCCTCCTAAGCAAAGTATTCTTTTCTCTCCATGATCCGTAATTTCGAATAAAACTTCACCCGTTTCTTTGTCTTTTACTACAGTTCCTAATGGCACTTCGATAAATTTATCATCTCCATCGGCTCCTGTACTTCTATCACCTCCACCGTCTCCACCGTGACCGGCTTTAATGTGTCGTTCAAGTGAAACAAAGTCCACAATGCCTTATTTCCAACTAAATAAACGTGTCCACCTCGACCACCATCACCACCATCTGGTCCTCCATACTGGATAAACTTTTCTCTATGTAAATGTGTAGAACCTTTTCCACCTTTTCCGGATGAAACAAATATTTTTACGTAATCTACAAAATTCCCCTCTGTCATATTTTTTATTTTCAGTGATCAGTGGTCAGTATTTTAGTCATCAGCCTGTTTACTGAATACTAAAATACTGACCACTGAGCACTATTATTTTAAGGCTTTCACCAGTACTTTATCAATCTTCACACCATCCATATCAATCACTTCCAATTCAAATTTATGCCAGTGCAATTTTTCTCCTTGTTTTGGAATACGGGACAATTCGGTCATAATTAATCCGCTAACGGTAGTCACATCATAATCGCTTAACAATTCGTCCAATTCAAAATAAGTCAAGAAATCGTGTAAAGAATAATGCCCATCAACTAACCAACTTCCATCTTCTCTTTCTATTAGTTGAAAATCTTCTTTATAAAAATCAGAGGCGTTTCCAACCAATGCTTCCAAAATATCATTCAATGTAATAATTCCTTGAAAAACACCATATTCATCAGCAATAACAGCATAATGAATTCCGGTTTTTTTAAAGTTTTCCAATGCGTTATAAGCCGTTGTGTGCTCCATTAAATAAGGCGCTTCTGTCATGATCTTTTCCAAATTGAAATTTTCTTTCTCAATGGTAGCAAAAATATTTTTCAGACTTACAACACCTACAATCTCATCAAAATTATCTTTATAGACTGGATAAAAAGAATGCAATTCCTGAAGCATAAACTCCTTAACCTGACTTTTATTCGAATCCAATGGCAACATTACCACTGCTTTTCGATGTGTCATCAATGAGTTTACTTTTCGATCTCCAATATGGAAAACGCGCTCCACAATATCTTGTTCAATCTCCTGAACTTCTCCTACTTCGGTTCCTTCCTTAATAATGGCTTTAATTTCTTCTTCAGTAACTTTTCCGTCCGCCGTTGGTCTTATTTGAAGCACTCTCAATAAAAACTCTGTCGAATGCGTCAACATCCAAATAAATGGAGCCGTAACAATCGAAACAATTTTCATCGGTACAGCAACTCCTTTAGCAATGGCTTCTGGATAATTCAAACCAATTCTTTTTGGCAATAATTCACCTAATACCAATGAGAAAAAAGTTAATACCACTACCACAATTCCAACTGCGATAGAATGCGCCTGAGGTTTTAAAATCTCAAAACCAGAAACAAAAACCTCTACATCAGTTGTAATCTTGTCTCCACTAAAAATACCCGTTAAGATTCCGATTAATGTGATTCCGATTTGAACCGTTGACAAAAATTTATTGGGCGAATTAGCCAAATCCAGTGCTATTTGTGCACTCGTATTTCCTTTTTTAGCTGAACTTTCTAATCTTGATTTTCTAGCTGAAATCAATGCAATTTCAGACATCGAAAAAAGTCCGTTGAGGATAATCAAAAAAAGAATTATTAAAATTTCCATTTGTTTGTTTATGGTTTGTTGCTTATGGTTTGTTGTTCAAATTGGGACTACCAACTATAAACTACCAACTACAAACTCTTATAAATTGTCAATTACATTACTTAAACGCTCTGTAATTTCAGCAATAGATCCAATACCGTTTAC
>NCET01000107.1 GCA_002280815.1 Flavobacteriales bacterium 32-34-25
ATAAAAGTAGATTGTTATCAGCGACCTGCTGCAGTAGTAAAAGATACTACAGCTGTTATTCAAGACACAGACGAATTTGAATTTTAAATTATTATAGAGCCTCCTGTCAAAGGAGGCTTTTTTTGTTTAACGAATTCTAATATTGTTTTTTGTTATTGAAAATAAAGCCTTATTTTTAAGAATCAAAAGCAATCTATTTCGTTATGATTAATAAAAAAGTAAATTCAGTTCAGGAAGCACTACGTGATGTTCAAGATGATGTAACTATTATGTTAGGTGGTTTTGGATTGTGTGGTATTCCCGAAAATTCTATTGCCGAATTGGTACAAAAAGAAATCAAAAATCTGACTTGTATTTCTAATAATGCAGGAGTTGATGATTTTGGTTTAGGGATGCTTTTGCAAAAAAGACAAATTAAAAAAATGATTTCATCTTATGTAGGTGAAAATGCCGAATTTGAACGCCAAATGCTTTCGGGCGAACTCGAAGTTGAACTCATTCCGCAAGGAACACTCGCTGAACGCTGTCGTGCCGCCCAAGCTGGAATTCCTGCTTTTTTTACACCGGCTGGTTTTGGAACTGAAGTTGCAATTGGCAAAGAAACCCGAGAATTTAACGGAAAAATGCACGTAATGGAATTGGCTTTCAATGCCGATTTTGCTATTAGCATGGAAAGGCGATACTGCCGGAAATTTAATCTTTAAAGGAACTGCCCGAAATTTTAATCCTGCAATGGCTGGTGCGGCCAAAATCACTATCGCCGAAGTCGAAGAACTTGTTGAAGCTGGAACTTTAGACCCTAATCAAATTCATATTCCTGGAATCTTTGTGCAACGTATTTTTCAAGGTGAAAAGTACGAAAAAAGGATTGAGAAGAGAACGGTTCGAGAAAAGAAATAGTTAGTACACATTTTGAAAAAACGACAGTGCACATATTGTAATCAGGATAAAGAATTAGCCGAATTCAGTCTAAAGAAAAATGGACTTTTTGGGAGGAATGCTAATTGTAAAGTTTGTGTAAAAAAGAAATTAGAATTAAGAAAACTACAGACAAAAGAGTTACTTGAGAATAGTCAATTACCTGAAACAAAAAAATGTACAAAATGTGATGTGAAAAAAAACCGTTCTGAATTTGCAAAGGATATAAATAAATCAGATGGTCTATATAGCAGTTGCAAAACTTGTAACGAAAAATATATTGAAGGATATAGAAAAAACAATCCTGAAAAAGTAGCCGAAAGCAAGAAGAAAGCAGTTTCAAAAAAGGTTGAATATTACGCTAATTACAAAAATAATTGGTACACTGAAAATAAAGAAGTACTAAACAAAAGAGGTAAAGTATATTACGAGCAAAACAAAGATACTATTCGACAACAAAATCGAGAATATCGTTTTGAAAAACGAAAACAACAACTTGAAGAATATGAAAAAATAGAATCGAAAAAATGTAAAAAATGTCTTCTATTCAAAACAAGAGAAAATTTTCGAAAATCAACAGTTGGAAAATTTGGTTTATCAGACAATTGTAAGTTTTGTAGAAAACAATCTCTAATTGAAAAACAAGAAAAAAACAAAATACGAAGTAAAGAATATTACAAAAAAAATAAAGAAAAGCTTTTAGTTAAAAGTTATTTAGCAAAAGTAAAAAGATTAAAAACTGACCCAGAATTCAAATTAAGAGAATTACTAAGTCATAGAGTTAGACGTGCAATTTATGATCAAAGAGGTACAAAATCTGCAAAAACTTTAGAATTATTAGGCTGTTCAATTGAAGAAGTTAGAATTCACATTGAAAGACAATTCAGAGAAGGAATACATTGGGAAAATCACGGCATTAACGGTTGGCATATTGACCATATTATTCCTTGTTCAAGTTTTGACTTAACAAAAAATGAAGACCAAAATAAATGCTTTCATTACACAAATCTTCAACCTTTATGGGCGGAAGAAAATTTAAGAAAAGGAAATAAAAATATGTGGTAAAAGTTACTAACTTAAATGACCTTTAATGACTTATATGGTTCCAAAAAGAAAATTATGCTAACAAAAGAAGACATCGCAAAACGAATTGCCCAAGAACTCAAAGACGGCTTTTACGTTAATTTAGGGATAGGAATTCCTACTTTGGTGGTCAACTATATACCTGAAGCAATAAACGTCGAATTTCAAAGCGAAAATGGCGTTTTAGGAATGGGACCTTTCCCTTTTGAAGGAGAAGAAGATGCTGATTTAATTAATGCCGGAAAACAAACCATAACAACGCTTCCAGGAGCTGCTTTTTTTGATTCGGCATTAAGTTTTGGAATGATTCGCGGGCAACATGTCGATTTAACGATTCTTGGGGCTATGGAAGTTTCTGAAAACGGGGATATTGCCAACTGGAAAATTCCCGGTAAAATGGTCAAAGGAATGGGCGGTGCTATGGATTTAGTAGCTTCTGCCGAAAATATTATCGTGGCCATGATGCATGTCAACAAAGCAGGAGAATCCAAAATTCTAAAAAAATGTACTTTGCCATTAACAGGCGTAGGCTGCGTTAAAAAAGTAGTAACGGAGCTTGCCGTTCTCGAAGTGACTTCAAAAGGTTTCGTGCTCTTAGAACGCGCGCCAGGCGTTTCAGTTGAAGATATCGTTGCTTCCACTGAAGCTAGTTTGATTATCGAAGGCGAAATTCCAGAGATGAAAATTTAATAAACTACCTCGGGGCAGAGCCCCAGAGGTATTAGAACATTGATAATTGTTGACTGTGTATTTTTTTGTATTCTTTTTCTTTTCCTTGAGATTTTACATAATTTTGAATTGTGTTTTCATCGCCATGTTTACCAACTGTATTGACATAAAAATCTTTAGACCAAAATTCTCCTCCCTAAAGTTTTTGCTTTACCTCTGGATGTTTTTTAAATATTTCTTTTGCGGTAATACTTTTTACAGTTCTAATTATTTTCGTCGGACTTTCCATTGGAACACTTTGAATAAGAAAATGAACATGGTCTTGATCGGTACCTATTTCAATAAAAACTATATCATATCGCTTGGAAATCTCCAAACATATCTCTTTCAAACTTTGTTCTACATTAATACTAAAAACAATTCGCCTATATTTTGCAGGACATACAAAATGATATAGCAAAACTGAAACATTATGACTTTTATGTATATATTCGCTCACACAACAATATTACAAAAAAAAGAGTCGAAGCAGAGCTTCGAGGAATTAAACCCAAGAGATTAAAAAATAACCGCAAATTCGCAAATTTTAAATCTCAAAAACTTTGAAATAATTTGCGAATTTGCGGTAATAATTTTTAAAACATAGAATATCAGTAGTTTAGCAACTTAGCAACTTAGCAACTCAGATTATAAATTCTCAAAGAAATCATTCCCTTTATCATCAGTGATAATAAAAGCAGGGAAATCTTTTACAGTAATTTTACGAACAGCTTCCATACCTAATTCTTCAAAATCAACGACTTCTACTTTCAAAATATTATCCTGAGCCAGGATTGCCGCTGGACCGCCTACAGAACCCAAATAGAATCCACCGTAAGTTTTACAAGCATTCATAACATCTTTAGTTCTGTTTCCTTTAGCAAGCATTACCATGCTTCCGCCATTTTTCTGGAATTCTTCAACATACACGTCCATTCTACCAGCAGTTGTTGGTCCAAAACTTCCTGAAGCCATTCCTTCTGGTGTTTTAGCTGGTCCTGCATAATATACAGGATGATTTTTAAAGTATTCCGGCATTGGTTTACCAGCATCTAATAATTCTTTGATTTTTGCGTGTGCAATATCACGAGCTACAATCAAAGTTCCGTTTAGTTTCAAACGGGTTTTGATTGGATATTGTGATAATTTTTTAAGGATATCAGCCATTGGTTGGTTCAAATCAATCTCAACAGCTTCTTCTAAATGTGGTGGTGTTTCTGGCAATAATCGTTTTGGATTTACTTCTAATTGCTCTACAAAAATACCTTCTTTGGTAATTTTACCTTTGATATTTCTGTCGGCCGAACAGGAAACTCCTAATCCAACCGGACAAGAAGCAGCGTGACGAGGCAAACGAATGACACGCACATCATGCGTGAAATATTTTCCTCCAAATTGTGCTCCAATAGCACTTTCCTGGCAGATCTTTTGCACTCTTTTTTCCCATTCTAAATCGCGGAAAGCCTGACCGGCCATGTTTCCGGTAGTAGGTAAATTATCATAATAACCTGCAGAGGCTTTTTTAACTGCTGCTAGTGTTGCTTCGGCAGAAGTCCCTCCAATCACTAAAGCCAAGTGATACGGCGGACAAGCTGAAGTTCCTAAATCCATGATTTTTGCACGAATGAAAGCATCCATAGATTTCTCATTCAACAAGGATTTTGTTTGTTGGTACAAATAAGTTTTATTGGCAGAACCTCCTCCTTTTGCTAAAAACAAAAATTCATAAGAAGCTCCTTTTTTCGAATAAATATCAATTTGAGCCGGAAGATTTGAACCAGAGTTCTTTTCTTCAAACATGCTAATTGGCACGATTTGAGAATAACGAAGATTTCTTTCCTGATAAGTATTAAAAATCCCTTTAGAAAGCCATTCGGCATCATCGACACCTGTATATACGTTTTCTCCTTTTTTAGCCATTACAATCGCCGTTCCGGTGTCTTGGCAAGATGGTAATGCGCCATCAATGGCAACCACGGCATTTTGCAACAGATTATAAGCTACAAAACGGTCGTTATCCGTTGCTTCAGGATCATCAAGAATAGCTCTTAATTTTTCCAAGTGCGAAGTTCGCAACATAAAAGAAACGTCTTTCATAGCTTCTTGCGAAAGCAATTCCAAGCCTTTCGGGTCAACGGTTAAGATTTCGCGGTCTCCCAGTTTTTCAACTTTTACGTAATCGGAAGTGATTTTGCGGTATTGGGTATCGTCTTTTAAAATTGGATAAGGATCCTGGTATATAAAGTCCATTAGTGTTTTATTTTTTTTGACAAATATAAAAAATATTTGCCGCAGCAAAGGAAATTGCTGAATGGGATTAGTACTGAAAAACACTTTTTTTGTTACAAATCAACCATCAAATAACATCTGATTTGCTGAATTATAGCTCAAAAAAAGTGTTTTTTTGTAATGAAAATGATGTTTTTAGCCTAACAAACTAGTAACTAAAAATAAAATCACTAATGCTATAGCGATGTACTTAGTATATTTTGACATTTTTTATTTGTTTTTAATTAACCGAAATTAGCTTAACATCAAAAATTAATACCGAACCGCCTGGAATAGAATTGTAATTGTAACTGCCATAGCCCAAAGTAGCAGGAATCAAAAGTTTTCCGCTTCCTCCTTCTTTAAAATACGGAATTCCTTCCGTCCAGCCTTTAATTACTTGTTGCAAATTCAATGAAATTCCAGTTGTGCTGCCTGGGTCAAAAACAGTTTTATTTGTAAAATAACCTTTGTAGGCCACAGTAACATTTGAGGTTGATGTAGGTTGTTTTCCAGTTCCCGCTTCGTCAATAACATAATACAAACCAGATTCTGTTTTTGTAGCATTTAATTGATTATCACTAATGTATTTTGCAATTTGAGCATCATTAGTAGCACTAAATTCAACCGCCAATAATTTAATTTCAAAAATTAAAACAGACCCCCCAGGAACTTTTTGATAATCCTTACTCCCATAAGCTAAATGTGCTGGAATTAACAGAATACCACTTCCGCCTTCTTTAAAGAAAGGAATGCCTTCAATCCACCCTTTAATTACTTGTTGTAAATTAAAAGTCACTCCAGTTGTACTGCCTGGGTCAAAAACGGTTTTATCTGTATAATACCCTTTGTAGGATACAGTAATTACTGAAGTTGCAGTAGGTCTTTTTCCAGTTCCTTCTTCATTGATTACGTAATACAAACCAGAACTTGTTCTTTGTGCATCCAAATCATTTTCTGCGATATAAGCTTGAATTTCAGCCTCATTTTGTGCACTATAATCTATCAACTTGTCGGAATCATTACTGCATGACATAAAAAATACAGTGATAATAGCAAGAAATGAATATTTCATATTAAGTAAATGTGTTTTGATAAAATTTAAGATAATAAACTAGTAACTAAAAATAAAATCACCAATGCTATAGCGATGTATTTAGTATATTTTGACATTTTTTTAATTTTTTAGAGTGTTTATAAATAGTAATTATTGTAAAATTCAAAAGAATGAAAAATAGATTAATAATCCTAGAATTATTGTTGTGTCAATCTGTTAAAATTGATTGTTCGAATATAATTCGGTTTTTCGACAATGGATTAAAATCCTACGATATGTTCCGTTCCTACGGAACTCCGTTTGTTGTTATTTCTTATCACCAACGGATTAAAATCCGTTGCTATAAATGTTTCGAGCCGAAGGCTCTATGATATGTGTTAAATGTGAAAGTTCCGTAGGAACGACAAATATTGTAGCAACGGATTTTAATCCGTTGAAAACAATCAAATCCATTCAAATGAGAGCCATAGGCTCGGAACATATATAAACTTTTATTTTATATCAAATCTTCAAAAATATATCTTTCGTCAAATGGAACTTGAAATTTATCTAAAAACTCTAAATATTCTTCCTTGAAAGTTTGCTTTTTATGATGTTCTTCTTGATTAGCAACATAATTGTAAACTACATTAATTTGAGAATGTCCATAAGAAAATGCACCATAACCTTCCTGCCATTCAAACCTTGATTTGGTTAAATGATTGTCATTAATATATTTTGATGATTTTGCCTTTACAGTTTTCATTAATTCCGAAATGGAGACTGTAGGTTTAAGACCTAAAAAACAATGAACGTGGTCTTCAACTCCATTTACAATGATAGTTTTACAACCAATATCGTTTATTAAATTGCCAATAACACCAAATAATATGGATTTCCATTCATTAGCAATAATTGCTTCCCGATATTTTACCGCAAAAACAATCTGGATGTATACTTGATGATAGGTATTTGCCATAATTTGGTTTTTTCATGGTGCGAATTTGTTGCTAAAAATGTTCCGTTCCTACGGAACTCCAGTTTTTATTATTTCATATCACCAACGGATTAAAATCCGTTGTTACAATATTTGTCGTTCCTACGGAACTCTTACATTTGATACATTTCACAGAGCTATCGGCTCGGTACATTTTGTAGCAACGGATTTTAATCCGTTGTAAACAAAAACATTCGATTTAAAAAAACCAGCTCGCCACGAAAATAGCCGTAATCACACAAATCACATCAACGATAAGCATGGTTCCTAAAGCGTATCGGGTATTTTTTATGTTAACCGAACCAAAGTAAACCGCAATTACATAAAAAGTACTTTCGGCACTGCATTGAAAAATAGAGCTTAATCTTCCGGTCATGGAATCGGCGCCAAAAGTATTCATCGAATCAATCAAAAATCCTCGTGATCCGGCTGAACTAAACGGTCTTAGCAAGGCAACCGGCAAAGCATCTACAATTTCTTTATTGACTCCCATATTCGAGAAAATAAATCCAAGTCCGTTGCTGATAATTTCGAATAAACCACTGTTTCTAAACAATGAAATAGCTACTAACATACCCAAAACATAAGGGAAAATAGTAACTCCGGTTTTAACACCATTATTGGCTCCTGATACAAAGGCTTCATAAACAGTTGTATTGGCTTCTGTGAATTTTTTCTCCTTAAGGAAAGAGAATATTAAAGTAGCAACAATAATTCCAATCAATATTATGGCGGAAAGATTAGTTGTGAAATAGTTTTTACCAATTAAATCCAAATGGTTTACATACATTAACAGACCTACAATTGCAGCAATTAACATCATTAAACCGATGAGTAAAGAAGCACTTTTGAAGTTGATTTTTTGTTTTACTCCTACAATTAGAAAAGCGGCAATAGTACCAATAAAAGAAGTGATAATACAAGGCAGCATCACATCGGCAGGATTAGCCGCATTTGCCGCTGCGCGATAACCAATGATTGAAGTTGCTATCAAAGTAAGTCCCGAAGCATGAAGACACATAAACATAATTTGGGCATCGCTGGCCTTGTCTTTTTCAGGATTAATGGTTTGTAAACTCTCCATGGCTTTCAGTCCAAATGGAGTTGCAGCCGAATCTAATCCTAAGAAATTGGCAGCAAAATTTAAGGTCATATAGGAAATTGAAGGGTGGTTTTTAGGAATACTTGGAAACACTTTTACGAATACGGGACTCAATACTTTTGCCAGTTTTTCGGACACTCCGGAAATGATTAAAAGTTCCATCAATCCACAGAAAAAAGCCAGATAGGCCATAAGCGGCAGAATTAAATCAAGTAAGGTGCTTTTGCAAGTGGGTAATAAACCGTCCGATTTTTGAACACCACTGTAGATTTTTACCGTTTTATTTTTATAGACATAAGTAGTATCAATATTTAGCGTATCTCTATTGATCGTAAAGGTTTTTTCATCCGATTTATTGATGCTATCTTTTATAAATGCAGGAATTTGATCAATATATTTTTCAGAAATTAAAATAGGATCGTCTTTTTTCCCGTTCAAAACATGGTCTATTGTATAACTGTTACCCGAAAACAAACTGAACATCACAAACGCAATCGACGAAATGAAAATTACCAACCAAAATCTACTTAATACCATAATTTATAATTTTTGTAAATGTAATAATTTTTTAACCCTGATAGGGTTCAAAACCCTTTCAGGGTTAAATATCGGACTAAACATGAATAATTTTTCGCAATAAGTTACAATGCGGTCAATGTCTTTATCTACATAAAAAACATGGCCTACCTGACTGCCGTCGATATCGCCTTTAGGAGAAGGGATTCCTAGGACTTTACACATTAACTTTAAGGAAGTGAAATGTTTGTAATCGCCAAATTTCCATAACTCTAAAGTATCTAAATGTGGAATTTCCCATGGTTTTTTACCAAATAAATTCAGCTTATCCGGAATAGGGATTTGATTGATAATCATGCGACGCGCCAGAAACGGAATGTCAAATTCTTTGGCATTGTGTCCGCACAAAAGATGCTGTGGCCCATTGAAATGATTATTCAGTAAATTATTGAAATCCTTTAAAAGCTTGGCTTCTTCTCCAAAAAAGGAAGTAACCCTAAAATTTCGAACATCACCTTTAATGACAAAAAAACCAACAGAAATACAGACAATTTTACCAAATTCGGCCCAAATACCCGCACGATCATAGAATTCCTCGGCTGAGAAATCATCTTTGCGTTGGTATTGGGTTTTTTGCTCGTACAAAGCTTGCATCTCTGCATCCAAAGAGTTGAAATCTTCCGTTTCAGGAACCGTTTCTATATCCAGAAAAAGGATGTTATTGAGGTTTATTTTTTCAATCATGTTCTTAGTTTTTGGTTGGAGACAATTCTTGTTGCAGCATTTTATAACTTTCCTCTAAATACACATAAAAATCATCGGTATGTGGCGAACCATTCGTACTCGGTTTATCATGATTTCCAAGTCTGACAATAATCAAATCGTCTTCTGGAACTACAATCACATATTGGCCTAAATGACCACGCATATAAAAAAGTTGTTTGTTTTTAAAATTGCTCAGCCACCAGCCGTAGCCATATTGCGGCGAATCTTTAAATCGTGGCGTTAGCGATTTGGCAACAAATGCGCTGTCTAAAATTGCTTTGCCGTTCCATTTTCCATGTTGAAGATAGAGTTTTCCAAAACGGGCAAAATCTCTGGCGTTACTGGCAATACAGCAATAGGCTTTTACAATTCCGTTTTCCCTGTCGGTTTGCCAAAGTGCATCACTTTGAGCTCCCATGGGTTTCCAAAAAGATTCTGAAACATAATTGGCTAAACTTTTTCCAACCGCTTTTTCGATACACATTGCTAAGAGTTGGGTGTTGCCGCTTAAGTATTTATAAGTCTTTCCGGGTTTTTCAATTCCTTTTAATCCCAAAATAAGAGTTCTTAAATTATCATCAAAATAGGCACGAGTGGTTATCGAAAAAGGATCGTAATAGGCTTCGTCCCAATCCAGTCCTGATGCCATTGAAGACAAATCGCCTACCGTCATATCGGCAGTTATTCCTTTTTTGAATTCAGGAAAAAAATCCGAAACCTTCTGGTCTAAACTCTTAATTTTTCCTTGCATAATTGCTTTTCCCAATGAAGTCGAAACAATACTTTTTGCCATAGAAAACGAATTGGATTTAGAATTTTTGGTATAATTGTCATAATAACTTTCGTGCCAGATACTATCTTTTTTGATGATTAAAAAAGCAACTGTACCAATTGCTTTATGCAGTTCTTCAAGTCTTTTGGTCGTTTTTATTTGGTTGTAATTTTTAGCGATTTTCCAAGGTTGTGCTACGGTGCTTTTTTCAATAATTCGATTGTCAAAATGTTTATAATCATCTAAAAAAGCGGTCGTATGTCCATTAAAATAAGTAACTCTAACGGCTCTTAACAAATAGTCTTTCTCGAAAATATAGAGCGAAAGAATTAGTAAGGCTATAAAAATGACCAATCCGACTATAAATTGTTTGAGTTTTTTCATGGGTTTGAATTAGCTTCAGTACGAATTTACACAAAATAAGGATAAAAGTATATTTTAATTTTACAACAAAAGTTCTTGTTGTGTGCTAGGATTTTCATGTTCCAATAGCCATTTTTTACGCCACAATCCGCCAGCATATCCCGTAAGTGAACCATCAGTTCCAATAACCCGATGACAGGGAACCACAATCCAAAGCGGATTTTTTCCATTGGCGGAAGCCACGGCACGAATGGCTTTGACATCGCCTAATTTTTTTGACAAATCCATATAGCTGCAGGTTTTCCCAAACGGAATTTCGAGTAAGGTCTGCCATACTTTTTGTTGGAATTCGGTTCCTTTTGGATTCATTTTGAAATCGAAATTTTTTCTTTTACCTTCAAAATATTCCTGAAGTTGTGTAACTCCTTCTTGTAAAACAGCCGGAATTTCAGGACTAATTTCGCCTTCATCAGCAATTGAAATTACTGAAATTCCGTTTTCATTACCTGTGATTTGAGCAATTCCTAAAGGTGTTTTTATGTAAGCTGTGGTTTGGTCGTTAGTTTTCATTTTTACTGTTTTGTTCCATTAAAAATTCTATGGCTGCTTTTGAAATTTCGGATTGATTTCCTTTTGGCGTAGCCAATAAAATATCGGTAAAAAGATTCACTTTTTTGAGTTCTACAAATTCCAATTCGGGATAATTATGACTTTTCATAATAGCGGTTGGAACTATCGAAATTCCCAATCCATTTTTAACCAATTGAATAATGGACGAAATATTATTGGATTCATGAACCACTTTTGGATTAAAACCATATTGGGCACAAATTTGCAATAAAGCATCGTAAAAATACGGTGCATATTGCTTATTAAAAAACACAAAGGTGGCTTTGTTTAATTTTTCTAATTCTTCTTCGGAGTTGATGTTGTAAATATTTCGATTGAAAGCTAATGAAAAACTGTCTTTAAACCACAATTGCGAATCGATTTTTGGCGAATGCAAAGGCGCGCGAATGATTCCAAAATCGATTTTTCCTTCTTCTAATGCGGCAATTTGTTTGACAGTGGGTACTTCGTAAAGACGAAAATTAACATAAGGATATTCAGCAGACAAAAATTGGATGAGTTTTGAAATATCACCCGAAAATGTTGAACTGACATAGGCAATCCTAAATTCCCCACTTTGATTTTGACTTATTTTTTTTGTCGTCAAATTAATGCGTTCCAGGTTTTGAACCAATTCCTGAATTTCTTTTTGGTAATATTTTCCCGCATCGGTAAGGATTACACGTTTGTTATTTCGTTCAAAAAGTGTGGCTCCGAGTTCGATTTCTAATTCTTTAATTTGTCGGCTCAATGGTGGCTGAGAAATAAATAGCTTATCGGCAGCGCGAACAAAGCTTAATTCTTCGGCTAATTTGAGGAAATATTTTAAGTGACGTAATTCCATAAATACCTTTTAAGTATTGATTAATGACAAAATAAGCATTTTTATGGCATATATAAAAATTATAGGTTTGTAAAATAAACAAGGCTTTTTTTAGCCACGAATTCACGAATTTAAATTAAAAACGGGAATGCCTCATTTCACTAATTAAAGGAGGTGTATTCAAAGTTAATTAATGAGCAAGCTAGTGTCAAAGTAAAGAATTAGTGGAATTATTGAGTTTAGTATAATTAGTGGAATTATTGAGTTTAGTATAAACGCTTATTCGTGCATTCGTGGCAAATAATGAATGAAATAATAATTAAAAACTATGAAAAAATCAACAGTAACAGAAATCAGAGAACGCTTTGACAATGAGGTAGAACGTTTCTCGAATTTAGAAACTGGGCAGGTAGCTACAATGGATGCTAAAATTGCATTAGAATTGATTACGTGTACCGCAAGAGCTGTAAAACCAGAAGCAAAAACAATTTTAGATTTAGGTTGTGGAGCTGGAAATTATACATTAAAAATGTTGTCTAAAGTGCCTAATTTAGATTGTACTTTGGTCGATTTGAGTCAGAATATGTTAGATAAAGCTTTCGAGCGTGTTTCGGAAGCGACAACAGCTAAAGTTGAAACGATTCAAGGTGATATCCGTGATATTGAATTGCCTAAAAATCACTTTGATATTATCTTGGCAGGAGCCGTTTTGCATCATTTAAGAGAAGATTCCGAATGGGAATTGGTATTCCAAAAATTGTATGATAGCTTAACGCCTGGTGGTTGTTTCTTGATATCCGATTTGTTGGTTCAGGATCACGAAGGGGTAAATAAATTGGCTTGGAAAATGTATGCGAATTATTTAAAACAACACGGCGGTTCAGCATACCAACAAAAAGTTTTTGATTATATCGAAAAAGAAATATCGAAAAAGAAGATACACCGCGATCGATGAGTTACCAATTGGATTTAATGAAAAAAGTAGGTTTTTCAAGTACCGAAATTTTGCATAAAAATGCTTGTTTTGGAGCTTTTGGAGGAATAAAGTGAGTTAACCACAAAGTTCACAAAGAAGGCACAAAGTCCGCAAAGAGGTTTTATTTAAAATAAAAAAACCATTCGAATTCCCGAATGGTTTTTGTGTTTGTGATTCTCTTAATTTATTTCAAAGATGAATTGATATAAGCTTCTAAACCTTGTAATTCTTTATCCGAAAAAGTTTTTGTTAGTGTAAGATTGGCCTGCATTACGGCAAATTGAGAAGGATCAACAATGGCTTCGTTTTCGCCTTTTAGAAAAGTAACCATATTAGCATTCTTTTCTTTGTAAATTTTGGCAATTTCTTGTGTACTTGGACCAATGGTTTTGCTGTCTACTTGATGGCA
>NCET01000108.1 GCA_002280815.1 Flavobacteriales bacterium 32-34-25
TCTCCAGGAATACCCAAACAACGTTTTACATAGTTTGATTTTTTGTCAATAGGTTTGATAACGCCAGGTTTTCCTTTAGGTTCGAAAAAGTAATGTACTGTATCAACAGGCCAGTTAAAAACCACTATGTCAGTGCGCTTAATGTGGTCTTCAATTCCAGGTAATCTTAGGTAAGGTAGTAAAGGATAACTTAAGTATGATTTTCTTTTGGTAGACGGAATAGAGTCGTGAACCATTGGTAAGGCCACTGTGGTCATAGGAACTCTAGCGCCATAATTTACTTTGCTTACAAATAGAAAATCGCCTATTAATAATGATTTTTCTAATGAAGAAGTTGGAATTGTATAGGGTTGTACAAAATAAGTGTGTACTAAGGTAGCCACAATGATAGCGAATAATAAAGAACTTACAGTATCAGCAGTTTTGTTTTTTGGGTGTAAACTTCTCTCTTTATTGTACTCTAGTTTTTGAGTATAATTAACGTAAAAGATATATAATCCACAAGTTACAATTCCTAAAATAGTATCTAGTTGACTGCGTTTTCCAAAAGTTCTCAAGGTTTCTACCCAGATTACAGGAAACATAATCAAGTTGATAATAGGGATAAAAAGTAATAAAGTCCACCAAGTAGGTCGACTGATAATTTTCATCAGGACAATAGCATTATATACAGGTATTGCTGCTTCCCATTTTTTTCTTCCAGCCGCTTCATATAGTTTCCAAGTTCCTAAAAAATGAACAATTTGAATAAAAAGAAAGAATACAAACCATTGATATAGTGTCATAGTTCCTTGTGTTTAGATTAATTTTTGGTTTGATTATTGGATGTTAAGAACATCTCTCATGCTGAATATTCCTTGTTTTCCTGCTAACCATTCGGCCGCAATTACAGCACCAAGTGCAAATCCCTCACGGTTGTGAGCAGTATGTTTGATTTCGATACTATCAATACCCGAATCGTAAGTTACAGTATGTGTTCCTGGAACTTCGCCAGTACGAACTGCTTCGATATGAATATCATTTTCTGCTGCGTTTTCAAGTGTCCAGTTGCTGTATTTGCTGTTTTCGATAACTCCTTGAGCTAATGAAATTGCTGTTCCACTTGGAGCATCTAGTTTATGAATATGGTGAATTTCTTCCATAGTTACTTTGTAACCATCGATGTTAGCCATCATTTTAGCTAAATATTCGTTTAGACCAAAAAACAAATTCACTCCTAAACTAAAGTTAGAACTCGAAATAAAACCACCGTTTTTTTCTTTGCATAAAGCAATCATTTCATCGTAACGGTCTAACCAACCCGTTGTTCCCGAAACTACAGGAACATTGTTGTTAAAACTAGCAGAAATATTATCAACGGCTGCTGTAGGAACACTAAAATCAATAGCGACATCAGCATTTGAAAGTCCGTCGTAAGTGTTGAATTCGTCTTTTTTCAAAACAATTTCGTGACCTCTTTCTAAAGCAATTCTTTCAATTACCTGACCCATTTTTCCGTATCCTAAAAGCGCAATTTTCATTTGTATATTATTTAAATTAAAAAGATATTGAACTAATCAACTCTTTTGTATTTGATTAAAAGTTATAATTAAGGCTTAGCCCTACATTTGTTTTTAAATTGAGATTGTTTTGGTAAAGTGTTGGTTTTACTGACAGTCGATCGTCTACGTTAAACTGCATTAATGCCGCATCAACATTGGCATCAATAATATTTAAAACATAAAAACCTACAATGAATAAAGATGATAAATCGCGATTACGCTGGTAGAATTTTTGTCCAGCAATCAATCGGCTATCGTCTAAGTATGAAAATTCATCATCAGTATATCCTTCTAATCTTCGTTTGTAAGCATCTCTAAATTGATGGTATTTTTTATTGCTGTCTAAATAGAAATAAAGACTGGTTCCTATGGCACCATAAACCAAAGGGATTTTCCAATATTTTTTATTGTAAGCCTGACCTAAACCTGGTAAAACTGCCGAATAAAAGGCTGCTTTTGCCGGTGTTAATGGGTCAATGTCTATAGACTTTAAGGTATCTTTAACCGCTACTTCTGATTTGGCCGTTTTTTGTGCCAATACAGCGGTATTGCTTAAGATGAAAAGAAATAGTGCTATGGAAATAATTTTGTTCACTATCCCTTAATTAGTTCCATAATTCGATTAAAATCTTCTTCAGATCGGAACGGAATGGTGATTTTACCCTTTCCATTAGTAGCTATTTTAATATCAACTAAGTTTCCAAAATAATTATTGAAAATCTTTTTCTGGCTTTCGTCTATATCAAAAGAAGTCGTTTTAGCTTTTGCGGCTGGTTTTGGTTTTAAACTTTCATGGTAGTTTTTTACCAAAGATTCGGTGTCACGAACCGAAAGATTCTGACTTACAATTTTTTGATAAATATCAGTTTGTGCGTCTAAATCTTCGATGTTAATAATAGCTCTACCGTGACCCATGCTGATAAAACCATCGCGAATTCCAGTTTGGATAATCGGGTCTAGTTTTAAAAGACGCAAATAGTTAGCAATTGTAGAACGTTTTTTACCTACACGCTCGCTCATTTGCTCTTGAGTCAGTTGGATTTCATCCATCAAACGTTGGTACGAAAGTGCGATCTCGATAGGATCTAAGTCATGACGTTGAATGTTTTCAACCAAAGCCATAACCAGAGATTCATTGTCATTCGCAATCCTGATGTAAGCTGGAACTGTTGCTAATCCTATTAATTTTGAAGCACGCAAACGACGCTCTCCAGAAATTAATTGGTATTTATTAAAGTCTAATTTTCGAACAGTAATTGGTTGAATCACACCCAATTCTTTAATCGAAGTAGCTAATTCTTTTAATGATTCTTCGTTAAAATTACTTCTAGGCTGAAACGGATTGATTTCAATAGCTTCAATTTCAAGCTCAATAATATTTCCAACAACCTTGTCAGCATTTTTGTCCTCTACCGATTTGATGTCGTTATCTAAGGCTTGTTTTTTTATTGCTTTTGTCATAAAACTATTGGATGTTTTTCTTTATAATTTCTTGAGCAAGGTGTAAATAATTGGTTGCACCTTTACTCGTAGCGTCATAATTGATGATGCTTTCTCCAAAACTCGGCGCTTCACTTAATTTTACATTTCTCTGAATGATTGTTTCAAAAACCATATCGTTAAAATGCTTTTGTACTTCTTCCACCACTTGGTTCGATAAACGCAATCTAGAATCGTACATCGTCAATAATAAACCTTCGATGTCTAAATCCGGATTGTGGATTTTTTGAATACTTTTTATTGTATTCAATAATTTTCCAAGACCTTCCAGTGCAAAATATTCGCATTGAATAGGAATAACCACAGAATCAGCAGCTGTTAAAGCGTTTAAAGTCAGTAAGCCCAGAGAAGGAGCACAGTCGATAATGATATAATCATAATCGTCTTTTACACTTTGCAAAGCTTTTTTAAGCATGTATTCTCTGTTTTCCTTGTCTACCAATTCGATTTCGATGGCCACAAGATCAATGTGAGCAGGAATAACATCTACATTGGGAGCTGAGCATTTTACTATTGCTTCTTTAGGAGTATTGCTGTGCTCTAGAATTTGGTAGGTACCAATTTCTACACTTTCCACATCAATCCCTAAACCAGAACTAGCATTAGCTTGAGGATCAGCGTCTATTAATAATACTTTTTTCTCTAAAACACCTAGGGAAGCTGCAAGATTTACAGATGTTGTAGTCTTTCCAACGCCTCCTTTTTGATTAGCAATCGCAATGATTTTGCCCATTTATTTTGTATAATTTTGAACGGTAAAAATACAATTTATTATCGTTTCTGAAAATCTATTTTGTTAACATTTGTTAAAGCTTGATTTGTGGTGTTTTGACCAATTTGGGTTTGGGTTTTGGTCTAATTTTACAAATAGAATTTTATTTTTAAGATTTGTTTGCACAAGCAAAAAAGAGTTGTATATTTGCAGCCGCGTTACGGGGTGTAGCGTAGCCCGGTTATCGCGCCTGCTTTGGGAGCAGGAGGCCGCAGGTTCGAATCCTGCCACCCCGACAAAAACCTTCTTGTGAATCAAGAAGGTTTTTTTATTTCTGCTAATTATGTTTTACGTTTATATTTTATACTCCAAAGCTATTGATGCTTATTATATTGGTTCTACCTCTATGATAATAGAGGAAAGATTACGTCGCCATTTAAGTTCGCATAATGGTTTTACTGGGAGAGCAAAAGATTGGGAAGTAGTTTATTTTGAATCTTATGAAAATAAGAAGGATGCAATATTGAGAGAGCAAGAAATTAAGAAATGGAAGAGTAGAGTGAAAATAATTGAATTGATATCAGCGTAGAAAGGTTATAACGTCCCGATGGAATCGGGAAGGCCGCAGGTTCGAATCCTGCCACCCCGACAAAAACCTTCTTGTGAACCAAGAAGGTTTTTTTATTTCTGCTAATTATGTTTTTATTTGTCTATGTTAGGATAATAAAAACTGATAATTTGAGTCTGATTTTCCAATAATAAAAACTTACTTTTGTGCTGTTTTAAAATTAAACCTTAATTATTATGTCTGATACAATCGAAAAAATAAAATGTCTTATTATAGGTTCGGGGCCTGCGGGTTATACTGCGGCAATTTATGCGGCTAGAGCTAATATGCATCCAATTTTATACCAAGGAATGCAACCAGGTGGTCAATTGACTACAACTAATGAAGTAGAGAATTTTCCAGGATACGTTGATGGAGTTACAGGACCAGAAATGATGATTCAGTTGCAAAAACAGGCGGAGCGTTTTGGTGCTGATATTCGTGATGGATGGGCAACAAAAGTTGATTTTTCTGGAGATATTCATAAAGTTTGGATTAATGATACAATCGAATTGCACTGTGAAACTGTAATTATTTCTACAGGTGCTTCGGCTAAATATTTGGGATTACCATCAGAGCAACATTATTTACAAATGGGTGGAGGAGTTTCTGCTTGTGCGGTTTGTGATGGATTTTTCTACAGAAATCAAGAAGTGGTAATTGTTGGTGCAGGAGATTCAGCTTGTGAAGAAGCACATTATTTATCAAAACTTTGTAAAAAAGTAACCATGTTAGTCAGAAGCGAGAAATTCAGAGCTTCTAAAATTATGGAAGAGCGTGTGCGTAAAACAGAGAATATCGAAATTTTATTAAACCACGATACGGTTGAAGTTTTAGGAGACAGTCAAGTAGTGGAAGCTATTAAAGTTTTGAATAAAACGACTAACGAAACTTATGATATTCCAGCAACTGGTTTCTTTGTGGCTATTGGTCATAAACCGAATACAGATATCTTTAAAGATTATTTGACATTAGACGAAACAGGTTATATTATTAATACACCTGGAACTTCTAAAACCAATATTGATGGTGTTTTTGTAGCCGGAGATGCTGCTGATCATGTGTATCGTCAAGCTATTACTGCTGCAGGTACAGGTTGTATGGCTGCTCTTGATGCCGAAAGATATTTGGCTGCAAAATAAAAATTAGCAATTGTTAATATAAAAGAGAGGCTGTTTCATACTATTTGAAACAGCCTCTCTTTTGATTTTGTGTTTTTTGGAAAAATTATTTTTTAGATAATTTGGCTTTGTCAGCAAATTTTTTCATTTCAATTTTAGCATCGCCATACAATTCGGTTTCCGATTTTTCATTAGCAATAATTACGATGTCTTTCTTTGCATTTACGCTGCTTTTACTATCTCCTTCAGTGGTTAATTCGATGGTTTTTATTTCTAATTTAGAGGCTTCAAGTTCAGCGTTGTTTTCAAGTCGAATAATACTCGTATTGGCTTCTCCTTCTATTTTAGCTTTCGATTTTTGATACATATCTATGGCTAAATCATCAGTTGTTACTAGGGATTTTAGTTCAGCATCTTTAGTTAGCTCCATTTTTGTTTTTTCGCTTTTTAAATTCAATTCCACTTCTGAATTGCCATCGGCTTGTAAAACAAAATTCTTAGTACTAGCATTCATTAATACTTTAGAATCATCAAAAGTATTGATACTAAGGTTGTCTGTAAGGATTTCTTGAATGGCTTTAATCACAGCATCATTTCTGGATGTAATAGTATTCAATTGTGAGGTGTAGGTTATTTTTATTTTTAGGGCTTTGCTTTTTACCACTCGTTTTGAAGTTGAAAGATGTAATACGTTATCGGTAACTTCAACATCAATGATGTCAATTAAATTGTCATCGGCTTCAATTTTTAATTCAGGATGTTCTCCTCTTTCTAAAGATACCTCTAGGTTGTCTTCAACTTCAATAGCACTAAAATTGCCAATGTTTTTTTGTTTGGTATTCAAGGTTTTTGAACCGCTTATTTTTTCTTTTTTCTGAGCTAATATTACGGTAGTGGATAAAAAGACTAAAAGTAGGAAGCTAATTTTTTTCATGTTCATTTTTCATTTAGGTTACATACAAATATAAAGAAATCGCCCATTTATAATGAGCGATTCTTGATTTTTAACGAGAATTTTGGTTATTCCTGTGTAATGTATCCACCAGAGTTAGCTGTTTTTTCAATTTGCTTAGGAATGTTTTTGTATTTGATTTCTCCTGCGCTGTTGGCTTCTGCTTTTAAACTCACAATAGGGTGGAGGCTAATTTTTGAAGCGCTGGATGATTGTGCTGTTGCCGAGTTGACCATTAAATCTTCGGCATCTATTTTACTTGCGCTGGATGCTTGTGCATTTAGGTCTAAAGCCATTCCTTCAAGGTCAATTTTGCTGGCGCTGCTGGATTCGGCATCTATTTTTTCGAATTCTAAGTTCAGTTTTACGTCACTTGCACTTGATGATTTTAAAGTGATTGAGTTTCCTCTTAAAATTCCTTTGTTTTCTATTTTTGATGCTGCACTTGCTTCTAAACCGTTTATGCGTGGTAACTTTATCATGATTTTTTTAGTAGCTGCATCATGAATCTTAGTGCGTTTGTATCCAAAAATTGAAAAAGTAGTTTTGTTTGTGGTGTTTGAGATATACAAAGTACCATTTTCTACTCTGGTTTTTATTTTTTGGTGAAAATTCGCATCGGTAATTACGGTAACTTCGGTATTGTTAGATTGCTCAATAATTATATGAATTCCATCGCTGACATTTATTTTATTAAATTCCTCATCAAAATGACGTGATTCATGAGTTACATTTCCTGAAGATTCTAACGTTCTTACTATTTCATTTCTTTCGTAATTGATACACGAAGTAAACGATAGTATTAAAAACGATAATAAAATAAATGTCTTGAATTTAGTTTTTTGCATGACTAATTGGTTTTAATAATGATACCATTCTTATCCATTTTTAATTTCGGAAGACTATCTATGCTGTCGTTAGTTATTGTAATTCCGTCTTTATTTATGTTTACCGATGTTGATTCTTCAATATATTCAGAGGAATTCAAACAGGATACATCCGAATAACCCACTTTGTACAATGGCTCGTTACTATCGTGATCTAAATTAAAAAAGTCATCGTCAGATCTATCGTAATCTCTAGCGCTAGAATCAACTTTAAATAGTGTTCCTTCGGTTAGAAATAAGGTGATTTCAACTTCTTGATTTCTGAATTTATTTTTTAGATCGGTTAGAAGGTAATTATCAAAAATTAGCTGGTTGCCAATTATTTTGTATTGGTAACGTATTTGATTTGCTTTTTCTCTGGCTTCCGAAAATGATTTTCCTTTTGCTTCCTTTTCGATTTGGATATAAGAATAATTTTCGTTCGATTTTTTTATTCGAAAACGCACCTCGTTTGAGTAAATAATATCGTTATTAGTTGAATCGGTGGTGATTTTAAATTCGGAACGATCATAAATGTCTTTGGCAAAATAATCATTGTGTTTGAATTTAATTAGCAATGTGTCTTTCAAAGTAAGGTTTAAGGTCTCTTTTTGAACAACCCGACCATCCATAGCAAAGGCTGAAGCTTGTTTAATTCCTAAAGAGATAGCTAAAACAATTGCGATGAGCCAAATTGCCAATAAGGTATATTTAGCAATAGAACCAATTGATTTAGTATTAGGAGCTAGAAGTTTAAATCCTAATAAAGTCAAGAAAAAGAAAGGAATTCCAACTGCAAAAAACATCAGTAATCCGAAAGACCAGATAGGGTAATCGGTAAAATTACCCGTTTCTATAAATCCTTGCCACGGAAAATCAATAAAGCTGTTTGTTCCCAGAGTGAAAACACCAATTAATAAAAGTACTAAAGTTACTAGCCCTGTAATTATCAAAATAATTCCGAGAAACTTAGCTATAATTTGAAAAATACTTAAAATAAAATTCCCTAATGAGTTCCCTACTTTGTTGGCTCCTTTTTTTATTTGGTTGCCATATTTATCATAATCAGCGTTTTTTATTTTTTCGGAAACGTTTTCAAATTCTTCTCTAACTTTTTTTTCGATATTCGAAATATTGACTGCTTCTCCAGTCATTTCTAGTTTTTCAGATGTAGTTTGGGCTTCGGGTGTTACAATCCAAAGGATAATGTAAGCGAATATTCCTGAACCAAAACCTAGAAATACAAATAGTACTAGAATGATTCTAATCCATACTACGTCAATACCAAAGTAGTGACTCAATCCTGAAGCTACTCCACCAATTATCCCTTTTTCGCTATCGCGGTACAGTTTTTTTGATTTTATTCGACTGCTTTGTTGATTTTGATTTTCAAAAGTTCTTGGCTCTTCTTCAATAATGTAATCTTCAGGTTGTCCCATTACGGCAATAACTTCGTCTACATCTTTCAAGCCTACCACATGTTTTTCGCTTATTTGTTTTTCGTTCAACAATTCAGCAATTCTCATTTCGATGTCTTTAATAATTTCATCTTGGCCAGAAGAATTGGTAAGCGAACGTTTTATGGCATCAAAATAACGTGATAATTTTTGATATGCGTCTTCGTCTATATGAAAAAACATACCGCCTAGGTTTATGTTTACAGTTTTGTTCATGACTCTGTTTTTTGGTTTGTGATTAGATTTACGGCATTCGATAATTCAGTCCAAGTGCCGTTAAGTTCGTCTAAGAAAGTTTGTCCGGTTTCAGTTAGTCCATAGTATTTTCTGGGTGGTCCTGATGTGGATTCTTCCCAACGATAGGTTAGTAATCCGTCGTTTTTTAGTCGGGTTAATAAAGGATAGATAGTACCTTCGACGACTAACAATTTTGCGTTTTTTAATGTCTCTAATATTTCGGATGTATAGGCATCTTTTTCTTTTAAAACCGATAAGATGCAAAACTCGAGAACACCTTTACGCATCTGGGCTTTTGTGTTTTCAATGTTCATGATTTGTCATTTTTTTTACTTAATAAAGTTTATCGTTAGGGGATACTTGTATTTTTCTCCATTGGAAGCATTTATAGCTCCAATTATAATTAAGAAAAATTCAAGAATTTTTAATAGAACTATCAATATTACCGCGACGATTCCTAAGGTTATTAAGCCAATATTCTCGGCCATATTAATGTTATCCCAAAAGAAGTCATGATGGTTTAGTAGTTCGTTCCAATTCATATTGCTAAAAACTACAGTAATAAAAGTAGGTACAGCAATAAGAATAAGTACAATCGAGTAAAGCAATAAACTAAGCTGAAAATTAATTACATGCTTTCCGTTACAATCAATAAAATCCGATTTGTCTTTTTTACTACTCCAAATAATTATTGGAAAAATAAAATTTCCAAAAGGGATAAAGTACTGGGATAGCGCACTTAAATGAGTTAATGCCGCTATGGTTTTTTCGTTTTTGGTTTCCATTTTAATTGTATATAGTAATTTCTTATACAAATATATGGCTTAAAACAGGTATTGTGTATTACAAAGTACTAAATGTTAACAAAATATTAACTATTTTGATTTAGATGTCAATTACTAAATATGTCGTATATTGGTTCAAAACCAAGACTATGATACTTACAGCAGCTAAACTGAACCGTTTTTTATTATTCAAATTACCTTCGGCATTCCTTTGTGGAGTGCGGGTAAAAGAAATAGTTTTTGATCAATGTATAGTATCAGTAAAACACCGCTGGATTAATCAAAACCCTTTTAATTCCATGTATTTTGCTGTTCAAGCCATGGCTGCGGAATTATCAACTGGAGCATTAGTAATGTTTCATATCCAAAAAAGTAATCGAAATATTGCGATGCTGGTAGCCAATAACAAAAGTAGTTTTACCAAAAAAGCTACGGGAAGAATCACGTTTGAATGCCAAAATAAAAATCAAATAGAAATGGCTATTGAGAATGCAATAACCACTGGCGAAGGACAAACTTTTTGGCTAAAATCTATTGGAACAAATGAAAAAGGGGAGCTCGTTTCTGAAATGGATTTTGAATGGACTATTAAGTTGAAATAAATAAAAAACACTTCCATTGCTGAAAGTGTTCTCTGGGTATTAGGGTTTGGATATTTATTATTTGATAATTATTTTTTGACTAAATTCTCCTTTAGTCGTTTTAATTTGCACAATATAAACAGCCGAACTTACATTCTTTATTGGAAGTTGGATGTGATTTTGTTTAGGATCTTTAATTTTCCAATTGCTAATATTTTGTTTTAAAATATTGAATAAAGAAACCGATTCTACAGCTACATCAACGAAATAATTTTTGATATTCAACATTTGATTTTCATTAGTGTAATATGCAATAATTCCATTTTCAACATTGGTCTCATTGATTGTATGTGCCTTATTTACAAATTGTAATGAAAAACGATTGCTGTATTCGCCAACAGCTAGAGTAATATCAAAATCACTTTTTCTTAAATCATGGTATTCTTTTGATGTAGCATCATAAAGATAAATATCGAGGCTGTTAGGGATGTTTTCTAATGCATCAATTTTTATGTTAGTAAGTCCTTCATTGGTAATTTTTATTCCCAATGGAATAATTTGCTCAATGTTGAAATTTGGAATTCCTTGGATTATTAATGGGGTGTTTTCTAATTCCCAATACATATCATTATCGTTCACTTCAATCATTCTTGCAATCCAAGTCGGATTTTCATTCTATTATCCACAGTTTCTTTAGCAGCAAAAGAATTTTTGTCGTTGTCAACTTTCATGAAAATGGAGTTCCCTGAAGTTTCTCTTATAAATGCACGTTGACTGTTTTTAAATACAACTGTTCCTCCCTGAACACCAGTGGTTATTCCTGTTCCGGCTACTCCATTGTTTGCTGCTGCATCAATATAAAAAGCTTGTCCTACCGGAATATAGCGTCGTGGTGTTTTTGGACTTATTGCTCCATTGTTTACATTAAGTGGGCCGTTTGCTATTGCTGCAACTCCTCCAGTTAAGGTATAAATACCATAACCAGCCTCATATTGAGCTAAAAGATGATTATTAGATAATCCAAAATGATCCCAGAAATAAAGTGCACCGCCAAAAGTATTTGTAGTTGCTCTACAGCCATTGCAATCTTTTAAATTGTCTTTTATAAATTCGTCAGCATCTAGTGCACTTGGATAAGGATTTCCTACTAAATAGGTTTGAGTTAAGGCCATAAATTTATTTATAGTTCCTGAATTTGGTTTCCCTGTAAAGACATAGTTTTGTGTAGCATTTACAGGGGCAATTCCTCCTGTACCTTTCATAGAAAATCCATCAGCAGCAGCTATGAGTCCTGTACTGGATTTGTATTGCCATTGGTAATAATTTTGCCAATGCGTATTAGAGTTGGGAGTAAGTGAGTTATAAGTCCAAATCCATCGATTACTAATTTTTATTGGGCTTGATGGAGTATCAGCAAAAAAAGCGCCATCACCAAAAGTAATTGCTTTTGGGTTTGAAGAATCAGTACCATCTCTTAGTATGTTAGACATGGCATAAGTTGAGTTATTAGCTGCTCCACGATTGCTTACTGGCGAAGACCAGTAATTATAATTGTAACTGTTTTTCTTGCCTTGTTGATCTATTTCGATAAATCCTGTACTGCTTTCTTCAAAAATACTTTCGCTGTATTGGGCTAGGGTATAGCGTTTTTGTACTAATTGAGATTCTCCTACTAAGTCAATTTCACCATCTAATTTTAAATAATGCGTTATCCACAACCCATGACCAAGATTAGTCTCATTTTGAGTACCAGAATTTGTAATTATTAATTCATTGGACATTACAATAAGGCCCAATAGTGTAAGATCTTGGGTATTTGATGTAACCTGATGATTGAGTCTAACAATATTCCAATTTATAGGTTGGTTGTTTATTCCTTGACTATTAGGAACATTCCAAACATCAAAATTAGTCCAGGTATTATCAGTATTCCAAGTTTGATTTGAAATTCTGGAAGTGTATGGAATAGGAGCCGTTTGTTGTAGACTGGAGTTTATATTATGCAGTCTTCCACTAATTCCTTTGTATGCTGCCAAATCTCCGCAGTTGGTATTCATTCGGTAATAACCTAAAAGATCATTCCATAACAAAGGATTATCTTCTACACTGTTTTGATCATTATCCGTTCCATAAATTTTCATTGGAATAACAACTCCACCTACATCAGAACCTGAAACATCAATTTCTTGGTTCATCATTTGTCTAATTTGTTCCACTCCCAAAGCTTTAGTCCAAATTTTAACTTCGTCTATCCAACCATGAAAGTAGTTTGTTGGGATTTTTGTTGTCAACTGATCCATAGCACCCAAAAGTGCTTTTACAGTATTTGGAGTTTGTGCAGGAGCCGCTCCATTTTTTGTAGCTATTTCAATACCGTCAACATATAATTTATAAGTTGATTCATCAAAAGTAACAGCTAAATGATACCATCTGTCAGTGCCAATGGAGTAACTTCCAGTAGTTACATTATTTGCGCCAGAAGCAGTGTACCAATTGAATCTTACTTGACCATTAACGATGCTTAAATCATAACCACTGCTGTTGCTTCCATTATCTTTTCTGGAGAAAACAGTTCTTGTTCCATCAGTTGAATTAGGTTTTACCCAAGCTTCGATACTGAAAGCAGTATTGAGATTGTAATTGTCTTTAAAAGAAACATAGTCATTAGTGCCGTCAAAATCCACAGATTTACAATCAATAATAGTAATGTTTATTTCATCAAAACAGCCGTTGGTGAGTGTCCATCTTAAAGTATAGCTACCAGGATCGGCGGTAAAAATGGCATTTGGATCTGTTGTGCTGGAAAAAACAGCTGAATTTCCACAAGAAGTAGAACTAGCGCTAATAATTGTCCAAGCTCCTGTAATTCCTGTTCCAGGATAATCAGAGTCACCAGCAGCAGTATCAGGAACTATATACAGATTGTTTTTCCATGCTCCTTTAGTATAATTTGTTACTGCAGATACGGTATTGTCGTATGCATTTAATTGTAGGGTGTTCTCTCCACAATTGCTAGAAAGAGGTGTGTAATCTTCACCTGCGTATGCTAAACTAGTGTTTATGTTGACATAATTAGTTCCGGCATCGTTATCAGTTCTACAACCATTTACTAAAGTAGTTACACCATATTCTCTAATTCCAGGAGTAACCGGAGTAACAGTTGCTGTTGTTCCTGTGGCAATTACATTTCCGTCTTCATCTGTCCATTCTAATTCATCATCAACAGTGCCAAAAGTAAAACCAACATCATCTATTGCCCAAGCGCTTCCAACGTTAAAAGTTTGATTGTTGGCGCAATTATTAGAAGCATGTTTTGGGAAAGTTACATTGTTACAACTACCTCCGCTTGGACCGGAATTAAATGTAAATCTAACGCGCAATCCTGCTAGTCCTGCATAAGGTCCTAAATTGATTGAGGTATAACGAAACGCATCGGCAACAAGATATTGTTTAGTACAGGCTGAACCTCCTGAACCTTTATAAGCACGAACTCCCGAAGTGTTCCCAGCTGTTAGTATGTCATTTTGCATGGTGTTTAATGTCACAGTATAAGTATTTCCAGCGTCAAAAGACAATTCGATTTTTCCTGATCCACCATTACAGAAATAGTAAGCGGTATAGAATGTCAATATTGCTTCACTTGAAGTCATACCTATAGTACTGAACACAGGAGTTTCTAATGTTGTATTTCTATTTGCTTCTACGGCATGGGCAATAGCAAATTTGGTGTTGTCTGAAGTATCGTAATTAATTCCGCTAAAGGTTGTATTTGGATTGTTGGTAGAGTTGGTTTCTTTCCAGGTTGGTTGTTCATTATTATTTCCACTGGCAGGGAATTTTCCATCTTCTCCATCAACACGCCATCCATCAGGTTGGGCATAATTAAATTTTCCTCCTTTACCAAACTGTCCTTCGGGTTGATCATAAAAACTCTCAGCATTTATAGTCACAGAACTACCTAAACAAATATCTAAAGCCGAATGACTAATAATGATAGGTGGTTCGTCAGGAGGTAAGAATCTTGCATAGGCTTCGGCAGAAGTTTTTATTTGAGGAGTGCCACTTGTATTGTCATAAATTCTTAATCGAACAAAAGTATCGCTTGTTAATCCAATTAAAGTATAAGTTAATAAACCAGCAGTATTGGGTATTACAATCCAAGTTTCACCATTATCATTTGAGTATTCCCAGTTAATAACATCAGATGCTTGTAAGTTATAAGTGCCAATAGCCTGTAATGTAAATTGGATGTCTTTAGGAACTGTTATTCCTCCAGGACAGGCTGTAACTTCTACTAATGCGCTTGGTGGTTGTGGATTATCAGGAATAGGATTTACTATAATTCCTATTAAATAAGTAAATAGATTTTTTGGTGGTTCTACCGTAACGGTTGCTGTACAGCTATTTGAATTTCCATTAACATCCACAGCGGTTAATGTAGTTGTGGCGGTATAAATGTTAGGTGAATCAGGAAAAACGCTTGGAGATACGCTTAAAGAGGCAATTCCGCAAGCATCATTTGAACCATTGTTAATGTCTGAAGCTTGGACTGTAGCTACTCTAGTTAGAGGGTCAATTACAACAACAAAATTTTTGCAAATCATTGTAGGAGGTGTATTATCAACTACAGTAATAACAGCGTTACAACTATTACTATTTCCATTATTATCATATACTGTAAAAACTACATTGTTAGGCCCTACATTACTACAATTAAAAGCATTTGGAGTTACCGTCATATTGGCAATTCCGCAATTATCATTAGAACCGTTATCTAAGTTTACTGCTGCAACATTTATAGTTCCATTCGAACTCAAATAAGCAGTATAGTTTTTGCAAACTGCTGTTGGTGCAATGTTATCTATGGCGTTAACTGTAAATGTACAAGTACTTGTTCTGTTAGCATCGTCTCTAGCTGTAAGCGTTACTGTGGTTATGGCAGTAGAAATTAATGTTCCTGGAGCAGGGCTTTGCGTAATAGTTAGGTTAGTATCACAGTTGTCTGTAGCAGTTGCAAGCGAAGTGTAATCCTGTAAAGAAAACTCACAATTGTTATTATAGTTAACGTTTTGATTTCCAGGACAACTTATAGAAGGATTTTCATTGTCAATTACAGTAATAGTTTGATTACAAGTAGCAGTCAATCCGGCATTGTCTGTTACTGTCCAGTTAACGGTTGTATTTCCAATAGGGAATTGATAGGTGGCAGTATTAATTACAGTTCCGGATACTCTAGCAACTACTGAGGCAATTCCGCAATTGTCGCTAGTTGTAGGTGTACCAATGTTTACCGTTGTATAACAGTCACCAGTTCCATTTGAACTGGTATTAGCGCTAATGTTTGCTGGACAAGTAATTGTTGGAGGAATATTATCTGTAACTGTAACAATTTGATTGGCTGTTGCAGTATTTCCTGAACTATCGGTTACAGTCCAAATTACGGTAGTGCTACCTAACGGATAAGTTGTTGATGGATGATTGTTAGTTACCGATGCTACAGCGCAGTTATCAGCGGTTATAGGAGTTCCTAAAACCACTCCAGTTGCGGTACAAGCGGTATTTGTGGTTGTGTTAATTGCTGGAGGAGCTGTTATTGTAGGTTTGATATTGTCATTAACCGTTACTGTTTTCGATCCTGTGGCAATGTTTCCCGCAGCATCAGTTACAGTATAATGTATAGTGGTTTCTCCTCTATTAAAAGTATAAGTTCCTACTTGACCAGTAGTTATTGTTTTTGTTGTTGCTCCACTAAGGCTATATGAAAGAGTAGCTCCAGAACAATTATCAGAAAAAGGTATGTTAGTTATTGGAACAGAAGCAGTACAAAGACCAGCATTAGTATTTGCAGTTTGGTTAGCACCAATAGTTAAAGAAGGAGCGGTCAAATCTTTTGCAGTAATCACCACAATTTCAGAATCTATATTTCCGGCAGCATCAGTTGCAGTTACAGTTACATTGATTGTTCCGTTGTGAACAGTAGCCTGAGTTGTTCCGGCAGCAGGACTTTGAGTAATGGTTGTTCCGGTACAATTATCAGTTGCAGAAGAACCGTCCACTAAATTTGGAATCGTAACTAAACAACTTCCGCTTAAAGTTGCATTTTGACTGGCTTCGGCGGTTAAAACAGGATCGGTCAAGTCTTTCGCAGTAATTACTACAATTTCAGAATCTATATTTCCGGCAGCATCAGTTGCAGTTACAGTTACATTGATTGTTCCGTTGTGAACAGCAGCCTGAGTTGTT
>NCET01000479.1 GCA_002280815.1 Flavobacteriales bacterium 32-34-25
ATGAACGTTTATCACACTATGGAAGAAAACGAAGAAGCATAATCTTCAACAAAATATCCAAATAAAGAAAGAGTTTAGCGTCAAGTTAAGCTCTTTTTTTATGGCGTTACCTTGTTGCGGGACTTTTTCGTAAAACATTCCGTTTTGTTTTGCAACAAGGTCGGGCTGTACGCTGTATCTTTTGTTCGGGAACTAATAATTAATCCAGAATAATTTTGCTCTCACAAAAGGATGCCGCTTCCATCCCTAACGCAAACAATAAATTAAAAAGTCCTATTTGTTTTTTTCCAGGACTTATAAAACAACGGAGATTCATAAGACAACATAAAAATCCATCCCACTAAACAAGCCAAAGCAATTCCTTTAATCCCAAAGTGCGGAGCTAAAAAATAAGCGGCAATGACTCTTCCTGACATTTGAGTAAAAGTAGCATTCAAAGTTATTTTCATCTTTCCTAATCCTCTAAAATAGCCCTGAATCAAATTGGTAATCCCAGGTAACAAATACAGCAAAATCATTATTTTCAAGTACTGTTCACCAGCATCAATCACTTCCAATTCTTCTTTGCCCATAAACAACGAAATGAGTTCACGAGAAAAGAACAACACAATGACAGAAACCAGTACAGTATAAATAACTTCCATTTTAAGTCCAGTTACAAACCCTTTACGAATCCTACTAAAATTTCCTTTTCCATTATTCTGAGCTATAAAACCAGTAGTCCCGTGAGCAATATTTTGTTGAACAATCATCACAAAATCATCGATTCGGCTTACCGCATTAAATGCCGCAATGCTAACAACTCCTAAAGGATTTATAGCCCCCTGAATTAAAAATTTCCCCAAATGCAACGTAATTTGCTGCATGGCTGTAACCGAACTGTAACTAAAAATAGTTCGAAACAAACTGCGATCAAACACAAAATCTTTTCTCTCAAACCTTAAAATAGGAATATAAAACCGAACATATAAAACACATAATAAAGCTGATACCCCTTCGGCAATAACTGTTGCCCATGCTGCTCCGTCAATGCCTTTTTCCCAAACTACAACAAAAAGGATATCCAAAACAACATTAAGCACCGCAGAAGCTATCAAGAAATAAAGTGAAGCCTTGGAATTTCCCATACTTCTCAAAGTAGAAGCATAAATATGGTAGATAAAAGTAAAAACAAGACCTATAAAAATAATTTGAAGATAAGAAGTAGCATCATCTAAAATTTCTATTGGAGTATTTAAAAATGAAAGTATTGTTCTAGAGAGGAAAAAGCCAGAAATTATTAACAAAAGAGTAAATACACCTCCTGAAATTAATGAAGTAGAAATAACACGTCTTAATTTTACAAAATTCTGTTCTCCAAAATACTGCCCCATCAACACTGACATTCCTAAACAAATTCCAATAATCAAAAAAAGCAATACATTCATGACAGGACTAGCAGCTCCTACTGCAGCCAGAGCTTCAGCTCCCACAAAACGCCCTACAATAACAGAATCAGCTGCATTATAAGTCAATACAAAAAAGTTACCTATAATTAACGGCAAAGTAAAATGAATAATTTGCGGTCCAATCGGACCACTGGTCATATCTACTAGTTTCTGCTTTTTCATTTATACTAATTCCTTAGAGTTTAATATTTCTGTAAAACAAAAAACCCCGTTTCGTTAGAAACGGGGTTTTCAAAAGAAAGGCGACGACATACTCTCCCACAAAACTGCAGTACCATCTGCGCAGGCGGGCTTAACTACTCTGTTCGGGATGGGAAGAGGTGAGCCCCGCCGACTGCAGTACCATCTGCGCAGGCGGGCTTAACTACTCTGTTCGGGATGGGAAGAGGTGAGCCCCGCCGCAATAACCACCTTAAGGTCGTTAGTTGCTTTGGACAACTTTTTAATTATTAATTATCAATTATAAACTGTTAATTATCAATTAAACAATATCTTAACATACTGAGATAAAGAAAGTATTTTTAGTTTATCCTGAATTTAGTTCAGGATCTAGAAAGTTTCTTCCCCCGATTGCTCGGGGGAGGATTTGTACATAAGCTTACAGGTTATTAGTACTACTCGACTATGACATTACTGCCTTTACATCTATAGCCTATCAACGTGGTCATCTCCCACGACCTTTAAAAGAAATCTCATCTTGTGGTGGGTTTCGCGCTTATATGCTTTCAGCGCTTATCCCTTCCAAACGTAGCTACTCTGCCATGCCACTGGCGTGACAACAGATACACTAGAGGTTTGTCCAATTCGGTCCTCTCGTACTAGAATCAGATCCACTCAAATTTCTTGCGCCCACAGTAGATAGAGACCGAACTGTCTCACGACGTTCTGAACCCAGC
>NCET01000109.1 GCA_002280815.1 Flavobacteriales bacterium 32-34-25
GTTAGTACAATACGAAGATTTTGTCCACTAGCAGGAATTTCTTTAGAAGTAAATCCAATAAAAGAAACCATCAATACTGAAGAACTACTTGATGAAGGCAATGCAAAAGCACCGTTTACATCTGTAATTGTACCAATATTTGTTCCCTTAATTAAAACACTTGCACCAATTAGCGGTTCTCCTTTTTGATCTACTACAAGACCCGAAATTTTGTTAGTTGCATTTTGAGCAACCAGGCTTGGCATAATAAATAGCATGTTACATAATAGAAAAATGTAATACATACTGTTTTTCATTTTGACCATAATTTTTTGTTTTTGGTTGTTAATAATTTTGGTTTTACAAAATCGAGATCCATTTAAAGTCATCGTCAAAGACACTTATTTCGATTTCGATAATGTAAAATTATATGGATTTAACAGCCTCAATTTTAACAACAATAAAAATGTAGTTAAAAGAGTTACTACTTTAGCCAAAAACCCTTTAAAAACAAGCACTTACGCATTTTTTGATTCTTAAAAAAAGTAGTGATTATGTAGTGAAAAAAACTGATTTTTAGTCATTTTTAGCCCTTTTGACAAATAGCCAACTTAACAGTCAAATAATTGTGTAATCCACAGTTATTTATTCTATATTTTACACAAAACATAATTTAAGTTACGAAAAAATACACAGTTAATAAAATATTTAATCGAAAAATTATTTTCTAAAATAGCACTGAAAAACGAATTATTTGGACTTTAAAGCAGCAATAGTATCAAGCAGCACAACTCTATACTAAGAACCTGCTTAAAATTCATCAAAATTAATTTCCCCGAACCCTAAAGGGTGTAATTTTGATGAATTTTCGAGAAATTTTTCAGCCTTTAGGGATGGGGAAAAAGAAAATTTCTTTTTCTATTATAAATTTAAACAATGAACCATAAAAAAACCCTCAAATTGCTTCGAGGGTTTCGTAATAATAAAAATCACAATTTTGACAATACTAACTTAACCAATTAAATAACCAAACTTTTCTATATTACGTTGTTTTATTACTTCTCTAAATCTATTTAACTTCAACAATACTGATGGCATAACCACCACCTGGAGCAGAAAACTGAGACAACTTAGACTTACTATTTACTTTTATTTTTCGAATGTTATAAGCCTGTGGATTAGTTTTATAATGAGCCTCTTTTGCGTCAGCATAAATGGTGGCTTCATATTTTTTACCTTTTTCAAGGAAATCGAATGTAATGTTTGAAACACGAGCCGTTTCACCATTTACATTCCCTACAAACCAATTGTTAGTTCCTTTGGCTTTTCTGGCAACACTAATATATTCACCAGGTTCAGCTTCTAAATATTTACTGTCACTCCAGTCAACTGCTACATCCTTAATAAACTGAAAAGCATCTGCAAAACGCATGTAATTTTCTGGTAAATCGGCAGCCATTTGTAGTGGGCTGTACATGGTTACATACAATGCCAATTGGTTAGCCAGCGTACTGTTTAAGTGCGAAGTGTTAGATGGATTTAATTTACTAATATCCATTTCAAAAATACCTGGCGTATAATCCATTGGCCCACCAATTAAACGAGTGAATGGTAAAATAGTAACGTGGTTTGGCTTAGACCCTCCAAAAGCCTGATATTCGGTTCCTCTGGCAGATTCGTTTCCAATTAAATTGGGATAGGTTCTACAAATTCCTGTTGGTCGAATTGCTTCGTGGGCATTGACCATAATTTTGTAATCGGCTGCTTTTTCAATAGCATATTGATAATGGTTTACTGTCCATTGGTTGTAGTGATTTTCGCCTCGCGGAAGAATTGGCCCTACATAACCACTTTTTACAGCATCATAACCATTGTCTTTCATAAACTGATACGCTTTATCCATGTGACGCTCATAATTGCGGGTAGAACCTGAAGTCTCATGGTGCATAATCATTTTCACTCCTTTGGATTTTGCATAATCACGAATCCCTTTTACATCAAAATCCGGATAAGGAGTTACAAAATCAAAAACATAATCTTTAAATTGACCAAACCAATCTTCCCAACCTTCATTCCAGCCTTCTACTAAAACTGCATCAAATCCATGAGTAGCTGCAAAATCAATGTATTTTTTCACATTAGCAGTATTGGCTCCGTGTTTGCCATTTGGTTTGGATTTAGCATAATTAGTTACTCCTAATTGTACTGTTGAAAAATCATCAGTATAAGCCCAAGAACTTTTTCCGGTAATCATTTCCCACCAAACACCAACATATTTAACCGGTTTTATCCAGGAAGTATCTTCAATTTTACAGGGATCATTCAAATTCAAAGTCATTTTTGAAGACAAAATTTCGGTAGCATTATCACTAACCATAATTGTTCTCCATGGCGAATGATCCGGTGCCTGCATGTAACCTTTGTCTCCATTAGCATCAGGTGTTAACCAGGATTCAAAAATCATGTTTTTATCATCCAGATTCAGGTGCATACAGGAATAATTAATTAAGGCAGCTTCGTGTAGATTAATATACAATCCATCGGCTGTTTTCATCATCAAAGACGTTTGTACTCCGGTAGGCGAAAATGTTTTTTGAGATACATTTTCGGTAGTTGCTTTTGTTGTTAAGCCTCTAATTTCGGATAATTTTGAAGTGGTATAATCGTATTCCTGAGTATCATAATCTCCCGGTAACCAAAAAGCAGTATGATTTCCTGCCATAGCAAATTGGGAGCGCTCTTCTTTGATTACAAAATAAGTCAGATTCTTTTGCGCAGGAAATTCATAACGAAATCCAAGTCCGTCATCAAACAAACGAAAACGTATAATCAATTGTCTTTCGCTCACTTTTTGATTTAAGGTTACCACTAATTCGTTATAATGATTACGAATAGAAGCTACTTCGCCCCACACTGGTTTCCAAACTTCATCAAACGTACTGGTCTTTGTATCTGAAATTGTAAAATCGTTCAATAATGACTTAGCGTCATTTTTTAGTTCTAATCCTAATTTACTTGGTTTTACAACAACTTTTCCTTTGTAATTTAAACTGTAAACAGGCGTACCATCACTTTGCAGTGAAAACTCCATTTGGAATTTTTGATCAGGTGATTTTAACTGCTGCGCAAAAGTGGTATGAACTAATGCAAAACAGCACAGCGTTAATAAATAGAATTTCTTCATTTGGTTATATTAATAGATTAATAATTTGCTTAAAAAAGCATTCGATAACCAAATTTATATTGATTTTATCCGACTAATTTTTATTGATAAAAAATGGTAGTCAAAAACAATACAAAAACACCATAACTTACTGATTTACAAGAAAATAAATAGTTTTAAAAGAATCAAAAAAGTAGTAAATCTGTAGTTTAAAAATCAACTTTTATAGTCAAAAAATGAAGATAAACCTAAGTAAAAAAAAGTAAATTACTTATTTGTTGATTCTATACGCATCACATTTGCCTCAAATTCATCACGAGGTCCTAAAGCCTTATTTCTTAATTTAGTTCTATAATTATAAATAGTTGATAATGAATAACGTAAAAACTCCGCTATTTTCACACTGTCTGAAATTCCTAAACGAATCAATGCAAAAATTCGCAACTCGGTATTCATCAATTCGCCTTGTTTTAGCTTAATATCTTCATTGTCAACTAGCAATTTATTAAAATCTTCAATAAAGTTAGGAAAAAGTAACAGGAAAGTTTTATCAAAGTTGTGATAAAAATCTTTTAGTTCTTCCTCAATAAATTCTTTTGATTTGATCACTTTTACCAATTCGGCGGTTTTTCCACTGCTGACAATGACATTTAATTTTCGTCGGTATTCGTCTAATTTGCTAATGTAAACCGAACATTGATCCATATAGCGACCGATGTAAATTTCTTTAACCAAATTAGCTTCTTTCAGCGTATTATTGGTTTCATTCAACTTTTCGTTAAAAAGATTCAATTCATTATTCAGTATAATTAATTGAGCATTTGTCGAACTAATTTCCTGTTTGGCTTTCGACAATGTTTTCATTTGTTTGAACAACAAAAACAAAACAACCATTAAAAACAACGACAAAATACTAGCACTTACTAAAAAGGTTATCAATTGCTTTCTATTCGTATCATTTTGCTTTTGATAGGCTTCGTTAATGATGGGCATCATCTTAGAAATTTCGTAAGTTCTTAAACGCGCATTACAAAAAAGTGCATCGCCCAGTGAACGCTTGATGTATTTATAAGCACGATCAATATCTCCTTCTTTGTACATTATAAATGCCAAAGAACGAAGAGAGATGTATTCTTTTTTCTCCAATTGCAAATCGGAAATTGCCGAAATAATCAACCATTTTTTTTCCTGTTGCAAGTCTTTTTTTCGAAAATAGGTTTGCGAAATAATATAAGCCACAACGGCTTTATCGGTATTATTATCATCCATTTTAGAAAAATAATTTTCTAACAACTTAAGGGTTTCATCGTATTTTCCTTTTTCAAAAAGCTTGTTAGCCTGTGTAATAAAATACGAATTGGAACCCTTAGCATCAGACTGAAAAGTCGAATCACGATACTTCATCGTCAATAAATCATACTTTTCTTTTTCCTGATTTGACGCAGCATATTCGGCCATATTGAGGTAAATAGAGCTATTTACACCATAATACAAACTCTTAATTTCGGGAGTAGACTTAATATCAAACTTATACAAGATATCCGTAGCTTCCTTGTACATTCCCAAAGTTCCCATGATAGAAGCCAGATTTATCTTTGCCGTATTTACCTTAGTTAAATCTTTTAAAGTATTGGCAATAGTCAAGCTTTTTCTAGCATAATTTAACGCCGAATCCGATTGATAAAACTTGTACTCATTGTATAATTTCTCATAAATTTCATATTTATGAACCTGAGTTGAAGTTAGTTTCAACAGGCTGCGAAGTTTATTAATTTCAGATTCTTTCTTATTATGATAAATTTCGCTTTTATCTATAGTGGTATCCAATTCATTTAATAATGAATCGATTTCAACTTGAGAAAAAAGAAATAATGGAAAAAAAATAACAAGGATGGAAGTCCAAAATTTAAGCATTGTACAGATTTTAGTTTTATGTTAAATTAAAACTAATTTATTAAATATTTCATATTTAAGCCTGTTTAAATTTATTAAAAAGAAATTTTCTTTTTCCCCGTCCCTAAAGGCTGGAAAATTTCTTAAAATTCATTAAAATTACACCCTTTAGGGTTGTTTTGGGGAATTAATTTTGATGAATTTTAAACAGCTTCTATGTACTTTTTTTAACCCCAAAAAACCTTATCAATAAAAAAGGAATTGCTGTTGAATTCTTTTTTACTATCTAAAAAGGTAAGAAACACCTATTGAACCATAAAAATAACCGATCGTTCTATAAAAATCCAGCTCTTTTCCACGATACACAAAAGCATAAGAAAGATTGAGGTTTTTTTTGCGGTATTTCAAACCTACTTCGCCGTTAAAACGAAAAGGAATAAGGTCAAAAGTAACTGGGCTATTATCATTAAAAAGACTTCCCTGTATGGTGGCATCGTAGATTTGACAATTAAAAGAAGGTGCTAAATAAAAGTATAATTCGCTTGCTAATGGATTCGCATCTGCATTTAAAGAAGCACCGTGAAAATTAGAATCTGAAAGTGGAACTAACTTTTTAATTCCAATTCTGGTAACAAAACCCGTTGTCAAAGAAGTAAATATTGTTCCTAACTTCCCTTCTGATTGCCATTGAAAATCGATTCGTTCGCTTTTTATTTTTCTAAAAAAAGGTTTCGAAAACTGGGCATACACTTGAATTGCAAAGGCATTCTTTATTTGATAATCCCATTCCTCAAAAGCCGTATAATTAAACAATTTATGTGTTCCTGATTGTATTTTGTCAGCAAAAGAATTAGGCCCAACATAACCCACTTGGACATATTTTTTTAAAACGGATTGATTGGTATAAAAATTAGTATTTCCAAATTCACCAAAAAGATAACCCGCAAATGGCCTGTCAAACATTTGTTCTTCATCCTTATAAATAAATCTAGGACTATACATGTATTGCCCTAATTTAATCTGATTTATTTTTTTTACTAACTCTGGTTTATTTTTTTTAGACAAGTAGCGATAAAAAATCTCTAAACCATTGGTATAATATTGATCATTTTTAGTCGAAGTATACAAATCATTATCCGTAACAATTCCTATCTCAACCGCAGTATGTTGTCCCGATACAGCATCCGAAAAAAGCAAAAATACAGAGAGAAAAAGTACTGTTAGTAGTCGCATCAATATTCAATTTTTCCTACTGTACGCATCACACGCACAATCTTATCTTTTCTTCTATTAACATAAGAAGACGAACTTGTTGCGGTATATTTTCTAGGATTAGGCAAAATAGCTGCAATTCCGGCGGCTTGTCTTGCCGTTAAATTGGCAGCATCTTTTCGGTACCAATGTTCGGCTGCAGCTTGTGCTCCATAAACACCATTTCCCATTTCGATACTATTGAGATAAACTTCCATTATACGCTCTTTTCCCCAAATCAATTCAATCAAAACCGTAAAATATGCCTCTAAACCTTTTCTAATATAGCTTCGGCCTTGCCATAAAAACACATTTTTGGCCGTTTGCTGCGAAATGGTACTCCCGCCTTTTATTCTTCGGCCTCTTTCGTTGTTTTTATAGGCTTTTTGCATGGCTCTAAAATCAAAACCATTATGTGTTAAAAACAAACCGTCTTCGCTGGCAATAACCGCTTTTTGTAAATTAACCGAAATATTTTCTAAAGGTTCCCAATCGTGACTAAAATAAACCTCCTTACCAGACGTTTTATTCTCAATTGCACGCATAAGCATTAACGGAGTAAAAGGCACTGGAACAAATTTAAAAAAGACTACTGAAAACAGCGAAAGTCCAATAAACCACAGCGTAATTTTAAACAAAATAATTCGCAATCGGCTCATAAAACCAGGAGAAGTTTTCTTTACGGGTCTTTTATTTGGAGTAATTTTTGTCGCCATTATTGGTATGCTCTTAATGCTTTTTTAACTTGATTGGGTGATTTGTTGTGTAAAATCCAAAATAGAAATTTAAAATCTTACATGAAGTAAAAATACTTTTTTTAATTATTCATCCAATGAAATTCTGATTATTTCTAATTCATTTTAAATCAAATTAAAAATAAGCCAGAAACCGAACTCCTTTTTCCTTTCAAAGAACCAAAAGAAGCAATTATAAATTAGCTATTTTTATAGTCCCAAAACAATAGTAGCCTTAAAACAATGACTCAAAATAAAATGACCGCCGATTTGCTATGGCAATTAGGACGAATAACAGCACTAGGATTATCAAATGACAAGAAGAATATTGTTTACAAAGTCAATACGCCTTCGGTTGAAGAAAACAAACAAAACACAAAACATTATTTTAGTCCAATAAACGGTGGAAACCCAACCGAAATTGAAACTACCGATAGCATTTTGGATAACAAAAAACTATCGCCCGATGGAAAATACCTGCTTTCTCATCAGGAAGTAAAATTGCAAAACATTCTGGGCAAAGATTTTTATCCTGAATTAGAAAAAGCCGAAGTTCAAATCTATGATTCCTTGAATTACCGTCACTGGGACACTTGGAACGAAGGCAAATTTAATCATGTTTTTTATAGCGAAAATAAAACCGATGCTCCAAAAACGGACATCATGGAAAACGAACTTTTCGACTGTCCACAGAAACCTTTCGGTGGAGATGAAGATTACATTTGGTCACCAGACAGTAAAAACATTCTTTACGTTTCCAAGAAAAAATCGGGTACTGAATATGCTATTTCTACCAATAGCAATATTTTTCAGTATGAATTAGAAACTGCAAAAACCACCAATCTTACTGAAGAAAATCAAGGTTATGATGTTGCGCCACAATTTTCATCTTCTGAGATTTTGGCTTGGTTACAAATGCAACGCGACGGCTATGAAGCCGACAAAAATGATATTATCGTTCTTTTTGAAGGGATAAAAATCAACTTAACTGCTCATTGGGATGGAACTGTGGATAGTTTTATTTGGAGTGAAGACAGCCAAAAAATTTATTTTATCGCTCCAATTGATGGTACCAAACAATTATTTGAAGTTCATTTTCC
>NCET01000480.1 GCA_002280815.1 Flavobacteriales bacterium 32-34-25
CATCAAAGAACACGGAGGAGCAAGTATTAAAAACGTTGCTGATCAGGTAAGAAGCTTTTCATTAATTCGTCAGGAAAATTTAGAATTAAAATCGGCTATAGCTCAAAAATGCCTCGAATTCATCGAAAACGGAGATACTATTATATTGGATTCGGGTTCTACAACTACTGAAATCGCAAAAAAACTAAAAGGATTCAAAAACCTAACAGTTATTACTAATGCCTTGAATATCGCCTTACTACTTGGCACTGAACAGGATATCGAAGTAATTATGACTGGAGGCGAATTCAAACCACCCACTTTGTCATTAACAGGTCAAAAAGCCGCCGATTTCTTCAAAGGCTTAAACGTTCAAAAACTATTTCTAGCCACTGCGGGGATTTCTCTAAAATCAGGACTTACCTATCCTAGCATCAGTGATTTAGTGGTAAAAAAAGCCATGATTGATGCTGCCGAAGTTACTTATTTAGTGGCAGATAGCACCAAGATTGGTAAAAGTGCTTTGGCAAGTTTAGGCGCCTTATCCTTAATTGATTACATCATTACCGATAATGGAATTGAAGAAAAACACAAAGAAGTATTTAGAGATAACGAAATTGAAGTTATCGGAAACAGAGATTTTTTCCCAGACAGTTTAGTGGAAAAAGCAAGAACTGAAATCATTGAAGTTTTTGCTAAACTAAATATCAAACCTATTTTATTAGACAATACAGCTACTAAACTAGGCGGTGTAGAAACCTATAAAGAAGCGCAAAAATGTGCTGATTTATTCAAAAAACACCAGGATGAAATTATGGGAGTCTTGGTATTGCTACCTAATTTTGGTGATGAAAAAGGAGTTGCTGACACCTTAAAATTAGCCAACTTAAATGTTCCTGTTTTAATCCAGGCTTACCCTGATGAATTGACAAAAATGAATGTAGTAAACAGACGTGATTCCTGGTGTGGAAAAATCTCTGTGTGCAACAATTTATACCAATATGGCATCAAATATTCGTTGACATCTAAGCACGTAATGAGTCCGTCGGATCCTATTTTCCAAAAAGATTTAGTAGACTTCACCGCTGTTTGTCGCGTGGTAAAAGGAATGCGTAATGTGCGTATTGGAGCTATCGGTGCAAGACCGGGAGCTTTTAATACAGTTCGTTATTCTGAAAAAATATTACAAAGAAATGGTATTACGGTTACTACGGTAGATTTATCTGAAATTTTAGGCAAAGCCAATAAATTAACCGCTGAGGATGCAGCTGTAAAAAAACATTTGGAATCCATCAACGCCTATGTTGCTCAAGGAAAAACACCTAATGAAGCCATGCTTCAAATTGCAAAATTAGATGTGGTGTTGAAAGAATTCATGGAAGAATACGCTTTAGATGCCACTGCAATTCAATGTTGGACTTCATTACAACAAAACTACGGTTGCAATGTATGTACGAGTATGAGTATCATGAGTGAAAATATGCTTCCAAGTGCCTGCGAGGTTGATGTTACAGGAACCTTGAGTATGTATGCGATGCAATTGGCTTCGGGTTCTCCAAGTGCTTTGGTAGACTGGAATAACAACTATGCTGACGATCCTGAAAAATGTGTTTTATTCCACTGTGGAAACTGGGCAAAATCATTCCTTCCAGACATTCAAATGGGCACTGCTCCTATCTTAGGCACAACCGTGGGTGTTGAAAATACTTATGGCGCCTTAGACGGAAGAACACCTGCTATGCCGCTTACTTATGGTCGAATCAGTACGGATGATCCTAAAGGAATCATTAAAGTATATATTGGTGAAGGCGAATTGACAAACGATAGCTTAGAAACTTTTGGAAACAGAGCAGTGGCACAAATACCAGACTTACAAGGACTAATGCAATACGTTTGTAAAAACGGATTTGAGCACCACGTGGTGATGAATGCTTCAAAAACGGCAGCAATCTTAGAAGAAGCCTTAGGAAATTACATGGGCTGGGAAGTTTACAAACACTAAATAAATCAAGATGCACATCGAAAATTTAAAACGAAAATCAATTGAGAGTAGAAAAAAAATACTGAAATACATCTACAATGCCAAGGCAGGTCACACGGGTGGAAGTCTTTCTATTCTGGACATTCTGAATGTGTTGTACAATGATGTAATGAACGTTTCTCCTGAGAATTTCAGTTCGAATACCAGAGACCGATTTATCCAGAGTAAAGGACATCCAACCAAAGCCATTCACGGTATCGAACAAAATACGGGTGGATTAGGTCATGGTTTGCCTATTTGTGCGGGAGCTGCTTTGGCTGCCAAAAAAGACAATTCAGGGGTAAAAGTGTTTACCATTTTAGGTGATGGCGAAATGGCAGAAGGCTCTAACTGGGAAGCGATGATGTTTGCTGCACATTATAAACTGGATAATCTTTGTGCCATTTTAGATTACAATAAATTACAAATTACGGCTCCTAATGAAGATGTAATGGGATTAGAACCCATAGATCAAAAATTAGAATCTTTTGGCTGGGCTGTAAAACATGTAGATGGACATAATCTGGAAGAGCTTTCGCAAACACTCAATAATTTACCACTAGAAAACGGAAAACCAACCTTTATTATAGCGCACACCACCAAAGGAAAAGGTATTAGTTATATGGAAAATGTATTGAAATGGCACCATGGTGTTCCTTCAAAAGAACAATACGATTTGGCTATTGAAGAATTAGACCTACAATTACAAGAACTTGAAACTGTCTCAAAATAATGGAAGAAATAAAAACAATTGACGCCGCTAACCTAGAAGTTTTTTCTGAAGTGCTGCATGCCGAACAAAACTTAGTAGGCGTTGCCACAGGATTAGCCAGTATGGGCAAAAAAGCATTTGCTGTTTCTCCAGCCTGTTTTCTTACGGCACGCGCATTGGAACAAATTAAAAATGACGTGGCTTATTCAGACAATCCTGTGAAACTAATTGGTATTAGTGCCGGGGTAAGTTATGGCGCTTTGGGAACAACACACCATAGTTTACACGATTATGCGGTGCTGAGAGCCATCAATAACATTACCATTGTGGCACCTGCAGATAATTTTGAAACTGCCGAAGCCATCAAACAGGCAGCCGAAATGCAAAGCCCTATTTATTTGCGTTTTGGTAAAAAAACAATGCCTGCCAACTTGAATTCGGAGGCAACTGACTTTAAAATTGGTAAAGGACGTGTTATTCAGGAAGGAAATGATTTGACTTTTATAGCCACTGGTGAAGCGGTACTACCCTGTGTTGAAGCCACTAAATTATTAGAAAAAGAACACAATATTTCTTGTAAAATAATCAGTTTACACACTATTAAACCTTTGGATACTGAATTATTATTGGCAACTGCTGCCAATGGAAAACCAGTTATTACAGTGGAAGAACATTCCATCAATGGCGGATTAGGCGAAGCTGTGGCTTCATTATTATTCCAAAACGGATGTACTAATAAATTCAAAATCGTGGGATTACCTGATGATCACACTGTTTCTGGTTCTCAAATCGAAATTTTTAATCATTATGGAATTTCAGCCGAAGGATTAAAAAATACTGCTTTAAATACAATCAAGCTATGAAAATAAAACAGCTTTCCTTAATTATTTTAACTGTGGTTTTTGTTTTTGGATGTTCCTCGAAAGAGAAGTCCGAAAAGCCTAAAATTGCAGTTGTGGTTTCCACCTTGAACAATCCCTGGTTTGTGATGCTGGCGGAATCAGCTGCTGAAAACGCCGAAAAATTAGGCTATGAAGCCAAAATATTCGATTCGCAGAATAACCCTGCTATCGAATCAGATAATTTTGAAAACCTCATCTCTTCAGGTTATGATGCCATTCTTTTAAACCCAACCGATTCTGACGGATCTATTTCGAATATCCTAAAAGCTAAAACA
>NCET01000481.1 GCA_002280815.1 Flavobacteriales bacterium 32-34-25
ACTTCTCGTTCTAATTCTAATCCAATTAATAAAAAGAAAATGGTCATTAAACCATCGTTAATCCAATATTCAAGGCTTTCAGTTCCAATTTTTGTATGCCAAAGATGTAAATATTGAGGTCCAAAAATAGAATTAGCAAGTAGTAATGAAACTAAGGTACAACCAATTAAAACAAGTCCACTGGATTTTTCGTTTTCAAAAAAATCTTTAAAAAGGTCTGATTTGTAAAGTTGCTTAATTGTTTTTTTCATCGAAATGTTATTATTGTTATCAATTAGATAAAGAAATGATTTGTTTTACGGCTAAATTTAGAAAAATGTAGTCATTCACAAAAATAGAGAAATACATAGTAAAACCTAGTCAAAAAAGAGAATATTAGTTTGTGGTGTTTGTCAAAATTTAGAAAATAGCTATAGAATTTACTAAAACTATCTAATTCTGCTGATTAATTTGTTTTCAATTAGTATTTTTGAATTCGATAAGAAAAAATGCCAATAGCACTTTATGAAAATAGTAATATCACCCGCCAAATCATTGAATTTCGAGAAAGAATTGCCTACAACTCAATTTACTCAACCATCGTTTTTAAAAGAATCCAGACAAGTTCATAAAGTATTAAAACAGCAATCGCCTAAGGATTTGTCTGATTTAATGTCCTAAGGATTTGTCTGATTTAATGTCTATTTCAGATAAGTTAGCCGATTTAAACTGGCAGCGCAATAAAGACTGGAAAACACCTTTTACTCCCGAAAATGCGCGTCCAGCAGTTTATACTTTTGATGGTGATGTGTACACGGGATTAGATGCGTACACGATTCCAGTTGAAAAATTAGACGTGTTGCAAGACAAATTAAGAATTTTGTCAGGTTTGTATGGAATCTTACATCCGCTGGATTTGATGCAGGCATACCGACTGGAAATGGGAACAAAATTGACTATTGGAGACAAAAAAAATCTATACGAATTTTGGAAAACAACTTTAACCCATTCGCTAAATAAAGAATTAAAAAAAGACGAATTGTTTATCAATTTAGCCAGTAATGAATATTTCTCAGCTATTGATACAAAAGCCTTAAAAGTTCCAGTAATTACTCCAGATTTCAAGGATTATAAAGATGGAAAACTAAAGATGATTAGTTTTTTTGCTAAAAAAGCCAGAGGAATGATGGTGCGTTATATTATTGATACCAATGCAGAAACTATTGATGACTTAAAAGGATTTAATTATGAAGGCTATCAATTTGATGCTAATTTATCAAAGGGAAATCATTTGGTTTTTACACGATAATTTTTTTACCATATGAGACATATAAGTTTTGAAGTTTCTATTCTATATAAGATATTGAAGCCCATATAATATACAAAAATGCCCTCTCATTCTGAAAAACGAGAGGGCATTTTTACAATCTAAAATCTGTATTCTGAAATCTAAAATTTTAATGCATCGCATCTGCAGGATTGATTTTATTGTTTCCTTTTTTGATTAATAAAATAAAAGGAATACAGCACAAAAACAGTAATCCGAGATACATGAAAATATCCATATAAGCCAGTACGGTACTTTGTTTGATAACCGAAAAATCAAGTACTTCGTAAGCTTTTTTAAGCGATTCGTTTATAGAATAACCTTTAGCCATAAAACCTTTTTGCAATTGGTTGAGTCTTTCCTGAACTTCAAAATTGCTTCCGTCTAAATTAGCAACCAGATTCACACGATGCGTTTGTGTTAATCGGGTAATGAATGTGGTAATAATGGCAATACCAAAAGAACCTCCTAATTGTCGCATCATTCCGGTAAAAGCAGCTCCCTCACCAATGTTTTTTCCTTTAAGTGTAGAAAGCGATAAAGTGGTAATAGGTACAAATAGTAATCCTAATCCAATTCCTCTCAAAATTAAAGGCCAGTACATGTGTTCCACTCCCGTATCTGGAGTCATGTTGTAATACATCATCAAGGTAAAAATAAAGAAAGCAAAGAAACCTGCGGCTACCATATAGCCTTGCGGAACGCCTTTCTGAATCATTTTACCCACAAACGGCATCATAACTGCAGTGGTAATTGATCCTGGGATTAATAATAAACCCGCATCGGTGGCGGTCCATCCCAAAATAGATTGGGTATAGATAGGAATAATCAATGTAGAGCCATACAGTCCAAATCCTAGAATGAAACTCATTATGGTTCCAATTCTTAAATTACTGTCTTTTAATACGCTTAAATTCACAATTGGATATTTGTACACTAATTGTCTCCAGATAAAAAGGATTAATCCAAATAAAGAAACAATACTCAAGGTTACAATTAAATCATCGTTAAACCAATCGTCTTGTTGACCGTGTTC
>NCET01000482.1 GCA_002280815.1 Flavobacteriales bacterium 32-34-25
TTTAATTTATAGCGATTATTATTACGGATTGGATTTGGATTTTGTAGGTTTCAATTGGGATTCAGGCATCAAAAATTACAATATCAAATATGATTTTAAGAATTATATTTCGGATAATTTCAAATTGAATTATGGCGTGAACGCTCTTTATTACAATTTTAATCCGGGAACAATAAAACCATCTAGTGAAGACTCAAATATAATTGCTGAACAATTAGATCGAAAATATGCCTTTGAACCTTCTCTTTACATTGAAGCCGAAAATAGATTATCTAAAAAGTTAAGCCTTGCTTACGGCGTGCGTTACAGTATGTTTTCTCGCATAGGAAATTCGACAGTCAATTTATACGAAAATGACAATCCTGTTAGCTTTAATTCAGATTTTCAGATTTACGAAAAAGCAACTCCAATAGGCAGCAAATATTACGGTAAAAACAAAACCATAAAAAGTTTTGACAACTTCGAACCGCGTTTTTCAATTTCGTACCAACTGGAAGAAAATCAGGCTATCAAAGCGAGTTACAACCGCATGGTACAATATTTACAATTGATTTCTAATACTGCCTCGCCTACTCCACTAGACATTTGGATGCCAAGTGATAATTATGTAAAACCTCAAATTGCGGATCAGGTAGCCATTGGTTACTTTAAAAACATTCGCAATGGCGATTATTCTATCGAAATAGAAAGTTATTACAAAAAAATTCAAAACCGCATGGATTATATTGATGGTGCCGATTTGATTGCCAATGAAGCTATCGAGCAGGTTATTCTGAACGGAAGAATGCGTTCTTATGGTTTGGAATTCATGTTCAAGAAAAACGAAGGTCGCTTAAACGGTTGGATTTCGTATACTTTATCGAAATCCGAACAACAAACTCCAGGTAGAACCCCTGAAGAAATTGGAATCAACTACGGAAAATGGTACAATTCCGCTTATGACAAGACACATAATTTAGCCATAACTTCTGCCTATCATTTGAATGACAAATGGGATTTTGGTGCTAATTTCACCTTACAATCCGGACAACCCGTTACTTATCCGGACAACAAATACAGATATGGAGACGTATTTGTTCCCAGCTACGGTTTACGCAACGGAAACCGTTTGCCTACTTACCACCATTTAGACATTTCAGCTACTTTAACACCTAGTAAAAACAAAGGCCGAAACTGGCAAGGCGAATGGGTTTTTAGCATCTACAATTTATACAACCGCCAGAATGCAGCTTCTATTGCCTTTAGACAAAATACGGATACTGCTATGAACGAAGCGGTAAAAACATCCATTTTTGGGATGGTGCCAGCTGTGAGTTATAATTTTAAATTCTAATTTTTCTTTCGAAAAAAAATATATTCCAATGAAAAAAATACTATTCCCCATATTAATCCTATTTATCGGTTTGTTCAGCAGCTGCGAAGAAGTAATCGATTTAGAACTGGACAACGCTACTCCCCGATTAGTTATCGAAGCATCGATTGTATGGATAAAAGGCAGTTCTGGAAATGCTCAAAAAATAAAATTAAGCACTACTACAGGCTATTATGACACTGAAGTTCCCATCGTAACTGGAGCTACTATTTCGATAACTAATAGCGAAAACACCGTTTTCAACTTCACCGAAATCCCAGATACTGGCGAATACGTTTGTATTGATTTCGAACCTGAAATTGGAGAAACTTATACACTAAACATTATTCATAATGGAGAAACTTATACTGGTACTGAAATCTTTCAATCCTTAGCTCC
>NCET01000483.1 GCA_002280815.1 Flavobacteriales bacterium 32-34-25
AGGGTTTGGATTGGCTAAAAAACTAAAAGCGATTACACCTCCAATTAGTATTCCAACTACAAAAAATATATTCCAAATTTCTTTTTTCCAATCATATTTAAAAAAAGAAATATTAGCTGGCAAACAAGCTGCACAAGCATGACGTAAATTGGCACTAATGCCAAAATTTTTATTTCCTAAAATTAATAATGCTGGTACTGTAAGCCCCACTAACGGACCGGCTATGTACCAAGGCCAGGGTTGTTTCAAAAATTCTAACATTTATTTTTATATATTTTCGTTAATTAATCTTTCCAATTCGTTTAAGGGGACTATGCCCGACTGACGCCAAAGCTGTTTACCATTTTTAAATAATAATAAGTGGGTACACTTCGTACTTTATGTGTTGTTGCTGCTTGAGGTTAATTGTCAACATCAATATTAATAATGCTTGCATCATCTCCTACATATTTCTTTTGAAGCTGCAGAATAAAAAATCTTGAGTTGTATCGAAAGGTGTCGTATGGCTTTCTGAAATGCAAAGGATTTTGTCGAAGCCATTTTCAAGTGTTTTGGTTAAACTTTGTTCAGAATATTGTTCGATTTCAAGACCACTGCATTTTGTTGGTCCGCTTTCGGAAAAAGTTCCAATCATCATGAAGCCAGTTACAGACATCCTTGCTATGTGCAAATATTTTTCAATTTGTTCTGTTGTTGTTAGGAAGTGAAATGCTGCTCTATCATGCCAAATATCATATTGTGTATTGGGTTGAAATTCTGTAATATCACTAACTATCCAATTTACTTTTTTAGCTTTGTCTCCTAAGCGATTTTTAGCTTTTTCAAGTGCTTTTGCTGATATATCAAGAACACTAATGTTCTCATACCCCTGATTAAGTAAATGGTCAACTAATTTGCTGTCGCCACCTCCTATATCAATAATTTTTGCCTGTTTCTCCAATCTGAACGAAGAAATAAAATCAAGAGATGTTTTAGGCATTTCCTGTGTCCAGCTTACCTGGTTAGGGTTTTTAGTTTCGTAAACGTTTTCCCAATGCTGTTTTTTGTTATTTGTATCCATAATCACTAAATCTTTAATTTCCAACATTAAATTTGTTTAACTAACATACTTCTTCATAGGCTGTATTCTCCAATTTTTTGTTGTTTTTTGATATAGATGTATTGCAAGCCGAAACACCATAACATCCTATATTAAGTATAGGCATTAAAGAAAATAATCCACCCATTACCACAAACCACCATTCTTTTGACTGAATACCCTGTGCTATCACGAAAATGCCTAATGCCAATCGCAATACACGCATAAAATTCCAAGTTCTTAGATAGTTTTTCATAATCAATTTATTTTTCCAATAGCACAGCTCACATACGATTTTGCTTTTTTTAATAGGTCATTATTTCCTTTTTCGGGATAACCCATTTTTGAAAGAGCATTTATAAGAAATATTTTTTCAACCGTAGCATCAATAGTTACGGTTTCGGTGTCTTTGTCAATACTTACATTTTCAACACCATTTATTTTCATTAAAGCGGTTTTTATGCTGTTCATACAGCCACCACATTTAATGTTTTCTACTGCTATATTGTGTATCATCTTATTTTCTTTCTAAAAGTGCTAATGCCAAATGGCAAATACAAGGGGCAAAAACTAATGAATGATGTAAGCACAAATACTACTGCTAATATGCCTAATATGATTGCCAATGTTCCTGAAATGACATTTGTAAAGTACAAAACACCTATTTATCGACTGTTCCCATGTTCTTTTTCATTTCTCTATTTTTTTATGAGGTTAATAAACACTTCCGAGTTGGCTCTTGAAGGAATGCTGTTATAACATTCATCCATTGTTTTGATGAAATAATGCGGTTCAAAAACAGGTTTGTATTCGCAAGGGCAACCTCCAAAAGGTGGAAACGGTTGGTTAAATTGTTTGTCGAATAGCACACCTATTATTTTACCGTTTCCGTTGAGTATTGAAGCTGTTTTTTTTGAATATTCAATTCTTCTAGCAGGTGGAATGGCACAAAAAAATGTTTGCTCAATGATCAAATCGTAACTACCCTGATGATTGAAAAAGTCTTCGCACAAAACGTTTATCTGTGTTTTGTCAGCAAACTTTTCTTTTAACGCTTCAACTGCTTTTGGTGCAATATCTATTAGTGTAATGTTCGTAAATCCATTCGCTATCAAAAATTCTGCTTCATAGGCATTGCCACAACCCGGAATAAGAATAGCTGCATTTTTATCATGGTATTGTGTCATATACTCCGTAATAGCGGGCGAAGCCTGTCCCATATCCCATCCTGTTTCATTTTTCTGCCACCGTTCATTCCAATAGTTTTGGTCAAGTGGGTTTTCGCATTGTGTTACGCAACAGGCTATATTATTTTCTTCTTTACTCATTTATCAACTGATTTACATTTTCCCAAGTGCCACCGTTTATAACATTCTGAAAACCGCTCTGCTCCAAAATACTTTTTGCCTGTCCGCTTCTATTTCCACTTCTGCAAAAAACAACGATATTTTTCTTGCCCTTGAATTTTGGTAATTCCATTGGTACTTTATCCAATGGAATATTTACCGCTCCTTTTGCACTGCCTGCCGAAAACTCGTCAGGTGTGCGAACATCTACTAAAAACGCACCGTCTTTTATAGCTTCTGATAATTGACTGTTATCTGTTTTGCCAAATATTGCTGAAAAAAGTCCCATAGTTTTAAATTTTAAGCTTTTGTACAAGATGTTTCATTACATCCAATTGTTTTACCATTTTCTGCTAACCACTCTTTCATTCCTCCAGAAAAGTTTTTCACGTTTTTAAAGCCGTTTTTGGCAAGGATCGAATAGGCAATGGCTGATCGGTCGCCTGCCTGACAATGTATAACCACCTGTTTGTCTTTGCTGATTTTACCCAAGTTGTCCATTAATGTTCCAACAAAAACGTTTTCTGCACCTTGAACGTGTCCTGCTTCATATTCCGATGCACCACGAACATCTACTATCTGCACATTATCCTTTCCTATCTGGGTTTTAAATTCTTCCAAAGAAATGACATCTGAAGTATGGAGCTCAATTCCTGTAGCATTTACATCCGAAATGTATCCGAAAATGTTGTCCAAGCCGATACGCATCAATTTACGGGTCAAATCCTCCATCTGACTGTCTTCGGCTACCAAAATAAACTGCTCTTGATAATTCAATAACCAACCACACCAAGTAGCGAAAGAGTTGTTA
>NCET01000484.1 GCA_002280815.1 Flavobacteriales bacterium 32-34-25
TGATCGGTAACTGTTGAATCTCCAGCGATAAACAGCGTTTTAATTTTTGCAACAGGAGTGATTTTAATGCTTTGAATGACAGACATCTTAGAGAATTCCAATGTCAATTTATCATCCCAATTTAAACCGCTAATTTCACCTGGTTTAAGACGAATACTATTGTTGTTATTAAATTTTGCAGTTCTCACATTGATCACAAAACGTTCTGTTTTAGTTTCTTTATCAGCTGTTTTGATTTCTCTTATCATTAATCTTCTGGACTCAGCTTTCACGGTAGTAGTTGCGCTATTGATCCCTCCGATAACTACTTCTACATTGTAATTTCCTTCGGGAAGTTTTACCGAAAAATAAAACGGATTATTAGCCGATATTGATTTTTTATCGAATGTTACATTTTGTTTTGAATCTAAATCAAATCCATAACCCAATTTATCGGAGTATTCTATCACTTTATTTATTGCAATTCCAGAATTGGTTTTTTTCTTTTCTCCAAAATTAAATTCTCTAACAAATTCCTTTTTTTGAGCAAAAGCATTCATAAACAAACTGATACTTAAAAAGGAAAGAAGAAGTTTTTTAGTGTATTTCATTGTGTATTTTTTTTAAAATTGAATTTTCGTGATGACTCTTTTATCTTTTCGTTATGTATATTTAATTAGCTATTCTTAAATTAAAATAATATTCCCCAGAACCCAACTCTACAATTGTTTTATCGGCTTTTTTTGAAACCGATTTTATGCCGTTTCCTGCTTTTGGAAGACCATTCATAAAAATAGGAACTATAAATTTTGCATTAGTATTTGCTGGGATGCTTATTTTGTATTCTATATTTTCACCTCTAATTTTCCAATGACTTTTAATCAATCCATTGATTGAAGCATATTGAGCTGTAACTTCAGTTATACATTCTTGTCCTTTAGGCAGTGTTTTTCGGAAATCAGGCTGAGGCTCAATAATAATATTTCTAAATCCTGCATCTTCAGTTCTAATTCCTGCCATGTAAGCATACATCCATTCTACAACTGCACCATAAGAATAATGATTAAAGGAATTCATTTTTGCATCTCCAAAACCATCTTTTATGGTATAAGAGTTCCAACGCTCCCAAATAGTAGTTGCGCCCTGATCTATACTATAGATCCACGAAGGATTATCACGTTGCAATAATAAATTGTAAGCCATATCACTTTCGCCAACTTCACTTAAGGTCTGATTTAAAATAGCCGTTCCTATAAAACCTGTAGCCAGTTTATTATCATTGCTTCCGAGTAATTTCAGCAGTTTATCAATGGCAATTTGGGTTTCTTCCGTCGAGTTAAATAGATTTAATTTTAAAGCATACAAATATGCTGTTTGCGTGTCCTGATTAAGCGTGCCTTTTTCAATGACATATCTTTTATTGAATTCTGCTTTTATATTTTGAAATAATTGGTTGTATTTTTCAACATCAGCTGTTTTATCCAACACTTTTGCCATTGATGCCATTAATAGTGCATCATAAGCATAATAGACCACACTTATATAACGCTTGTCTGTTTCCTGATAGGCTAACCAATCGCCATATCTGGTACCTCCACCATTATACAAAAATTTATCGTCGGAGCGGCTAGCAAGAAAATTCATGTAACTGCTCATTGCCGAGTAATTTTCTTCAAGAATAGTTTTATTTCCACTCATGCTATATACCGTCCATGGAACAATAATACCAGCATCGGCCCAGGCAGCTTCACCTTTGCCC
>NCET01000110.1 GCA_002280815.1 Flavobacteriales bacterium 32-34-25
GAACGATTTGAACAAGAAGTAGAGCAGCTAGAAACGCAAAGTTATTCTAGAAAAGAAGAATCAACAGGAGAAAAAATTAAACGTTCATTCTTTGATCGTTATGTTGATAAGATTAAAGATTTTTTAGATAACGCAGAGTAGTAAGACAAAAAGAATAAAGACAAAATATATTAATATCAAATACCAAATAATATGACGAGCAACTCAGAATTTGGAAGTATTTCATTTGATTTACCTAAAAATCAATCAAATGTTATAAAAGTAATAGGTGTAGGTGGAGGCGGAAGTAACGCAATTAATCACATGTTCAAGCAAGGAATCAAAGGAGTTGATTTCATTGTTTGTAACACTGATTCTCAAGCATTACAAAACAGTTCAGTTCCTAATAAAATTCAATTAGGAGTTAATCTAACTGAAGGTCTTGGTGCTGGAGCAAATCCAGATGTAGGACAACAATCGGCTATAGAAAGTATTGCTGATATCGAAAAGATGTTAGATCGCGGAACTAAGATGGTTTTTATTACAGCTGGAATGGGTGGTGGTACCGGAACTGGTGCTGCGCCTGTAATTGCTCAACTGGCTAAAGAAAGAGAAATCCTTACCGTAGGTATTGTAACCTTGCCTTTTGGTTTTGAAGGAAAAGTGCGCCAGGAACAAGCGCTTATTGGAATTGAAAAATTACGCAAACAAGTCGATTCTTTAATTGTTATCAATAATAACAAATTAAGAGAAGTATATGGAAATCTTGGTTTCAAAGCAGGATTCTCAAAAGCAGATGAAGTTTTGGCAACAGCCTCAAGAGGAATTGCCGAAGTAATTACACATCACTATACTCAAAATATCGATTTACGTGATGCTAAAACCGTATTAGCAAATAGCGGAACAGCTATCATGGGTTCATCTGTAGCTTCAGGTGAAAACAGAGCTAAAGAAGCTATTATTGCTGCTTTAGATTCTCCGTTATTAAATGATAATAAAATTACAGGAGCCAAAAACGTATTGTTGCTCATCGTTTCTGGATCTAACGAAATTACCTTAGATGAAATTGGTGAAATTAATGACCACATTCAAAGTGAAGCTGGTTATAATGCTAATATCATCATGGGAGTTGGTGAAGATGATATATTAGGTGATGCTGTTGCTGTAACTATCATTGCAACTGGATTTGATATTGAACAACAAAACGGAATTGTAAATACTGAGCCAAAGAAAATCATTCACACACTGGAAGATGAGCAAAGAAGTGTTCATAATCTAAGTAACAATACAGTTGCGGGTTTTGATTTAAATATTGATAAACCAGTAAGTAATGTTGAAGATAGAGTCGTTTTTGACTTAATCGATGAAGAAGAGGAAGCGGTAGTTGTGGTTCCTGCTCCTATTGTAGCTGAAACACCAGTGGTTCCAGTTCCGGGAAACGAGGAATTGATGGCAATGTCTGAATTTATTAAAAATATAGATGTTACTTTCGAAATAGTTTCGCCAATTAAAGAAGAAGAATTTACATTTTCGGCACCAAAAGTTGAAGAAGTAAAACAACAATTAATTGTTGAACAACCAAAAGCAATCGAAAAACAAGAACAAACTTCTATTTCTTTTGATATGCCTTTGTTTAAATCAGAGCCAGTTCAGGAAAAAGAAGAGAAAGTATTTTTCGAATTGACAAATGAAACTAAAGAGATAAAAGTAAATCAAGCAGTTCAATTTGTACCCGTTACTGAATTGTCAGATAAAGGAATTATCAAGTATTCTCTTGAAGAATATATGGATGCTGAAAACGAATTATTAGCTTCTAAACCAGTTTCAAAAGTGGTAGAAGAAGTAATTCCGGAGGAGTTAAACATTACTATGAAAAAAGTAGAAATGGCTCCAGAAGATTTTTCAAATGCCGAAGATATTTCTCCTATTGAGATGACAATTGAAGAAACTTTACGTTTAAGAGCTGATGAAAGAAGAAAAAAATTAAAAGAATTTAATTATAAGTTTCATAACAACGTTTCTAAGATTGATGAGTACGAAAAAGAACCTGCTTACAAAAGATTAGGTATCGATATTTCTAACAATCAAACGAACAATTCCAACTCAAGAATTTCAGTTGGAACAGATAGTAATAACGATTTACAATTGCGTTCAAACAATTCTTATTTGCATGATAATGTAGATTAGTGAACTTAATTTCATAGATAATAACCCGAAAATTGCATTTAATTTTCGGGTTATTTTTTTTACCTTCGCACGGAGTTTGAGTCAAAGAAAATGCATTTTAAAAAGTATTGCTGTCTTATCAAATTCAATTTATTCGAAACAATATCAAACAAAGCAGTTTTGCTTATTAATAAAAACACAAATGAGTTTATCAACACAAATCATGGATGAGATGAAAACCGCCATGAAAGCAAAAGATACTGTAGCATTAGAAGCTCTAAGAGCCATAAAATCAGAATTACTTTTAGCGCAAACAGCATCAGGTTCTAAAGAAGAAATTTCAGAAGACGAAGAGGTTAAGTTGTTACAACGTTTGGTAAAAACTCGTAAAGAAAGTGCTAGAATTTTTACAGAACAAAATCGTCCTGATTTAGTTGGACCTGAATTAGCTCAGGTAGCTGTAATCGAAAAATTCTTGCCAGCTCAATTAAGCGAAGAAGAAATTGAAGCTGTAATTGCTAAAATCATTGCCGAAACTGGAGCGTCTGGAATCGCGTCTATGGGTAAAGTTATGGGATTGGCTTCTGCACAACTTGGCGGAACTGCTGAAGGAAAAACAGTTTCTACTATTGTAAAGAAATTATTAGTTTAAATAATTTTAGACTTTAGAGTTCAGATTTTAGTTCTTTGACTGATAATATAAAATCTGAATTCTTAAATCATAAATAATACTGACTGCGTAGTTCAACTGGATAGAATATCAGATTTCGGCTCTGAGGGTTGGGGGTTCGAACCCCTCCGCGGTCACAAATAGTATTGATTTTATTGACTTAACAATAATTTTGCTACGCATTTGCTACACATTTTAAAAAACGTTCTAATCTAGAGCGTTTTTTTTTACACTTATATCATGCTTTAATGGCATATTTTAAAACCATCTTAGAAAAAATTCATAAGCAAACATAATCCATTTGATTTTTGAAACACTAAAATACAAAGTCTTACCATGATACATATCAAAAGCTCTAATAATTTAATAAATTAGCGAAATAAATATTAGAAACTTATACTTAGTGTACCATGACAGAAATTGAAATGAAGGAATTTTTCGATAATTATATGTATGAAACATTTTTTTTAAGAACCAAAAAAATATATGAGCTAACCAATAACCTTGATTTGTTTTTACTAAAAACATTAAAAAAAGAATTTGCTCTACACTACCTTAAAAAAGCATTGCGATTAGCAAAAGAACTTGAAGGCTTAATACCTTCAACACAAAGCGAATATGACCATACCGCATACAACGCATCAATTTTGATGAGACAATATTTAGATGAAAGAAAAGGCTCTGAAATAGATTTAGTAAATGAACAACTAGATATAATTATTGGCGATACAGAATATGAGTTAGTAGAATACATCTTTGAGGGTATGGCTGACTTCCTGTACGACATTGACGAACTTATAAGGTATAAAGAAAACATCAGTAAAACGGAAAGTTTGTTACATGATGAAATTGAGGTCGATAATGAACTTATTGATTATAGTGAAAGTAACAACATTTCAAAAATATTGTTTCTCCAAAAATTGGGACTAATAGAATACATGCGTGGATTACCACCATTCAATACTTCAATAAACAGTTTAGCCAATGCCCTTAGTGGAGTTACAGGCGTAAAAACCGTAACAATTCAACCCATGTTAAATGCAATGTTGAACGAAGGCACATCTGACAAAAACAATCCTTTAAAATCAACAAAAACGGTCAATGTTGTAGTTAATAAATTAGTAAATATCGGTTATAAAGCAGTATAAATTCAAAAGAATCACATCAACCTAACTTATACTAGATGATGTGATTCTGAATCGGTATTCATACATTTTTGTTTTTCTACTATTAATACATCCGCTAAATCAGTACCGTCTTTATAATTACTTCGTTCCAACCAATCATTAACTACAATATCAAAATTAAATCCATTCAACCGTTTTGCTTTAATTAACCAATCATTGTATTCACTTTTATCTGGAAATGCAATGATTTTATATTGCTTAATTGGTAATAAAAACTCGTATTTTAAACCACCTTTACTACCTGTAGCCATCCAAATATACTCAGGTTTAAAAAGACTCATCAGAACTGCTGTTTTTTCACTTTCAACTAGTCCAATGACTTTCACATTAGAGTTTTTAATAAGATGCAACCCAAACAAACACTGCCTAAGATTAAAATCATGTATAACTCCTCTTTTTTTCAATATACTATGAACCCAATCAATTAACGCTTTGCCTTCGTTACTTTTAATTCGTTTCCCTGTTTCTTGATTATATGCTAATATTTTACCAGCATGTACACGCTCATAGTTATCAATTTGCCAAAAAACCGACGCACCATTCCAACGTTTAGAGCTACATATAAAATACTTTTGCACAGCCTCTTTTACTTCTTTTTCTGAGAAAATAGAATTTAAGAATTGAATAAAATTATTTTGAGAATTAACCAAGAAACTTTTTTCAACTAATTCCAGACTATGAAAGCTTGCTACTACTGGAGCAACAGTTCGTTTATAATTTAAACTTACTATATCACCATTAGGTACGCTATAATAACCACAGCTACTTTCACGGTCACATCTACCCAATCCATCACTTAAATAGGATTGCGATTCATTTTCAATAAATTTGACAAACGTCTTATTTTCACACTTTGGACAAATAAACTTCTTACTACTATTGTCCAGACTATATTTATAATTTTTCATTTTTTACTTTTTTACCGTTCACGATGTTCATTATAAAAAACTATGAACATCGTGAACATGAACACTTTTATAGTTTGAGATACTTATTTACTGTTCCTGTTGCAATACCTAACTCATCTGCAATTTGTCTTTGTTTCATACCAAGAGTACTTAATTCTTTAGCTTTCTGAATAAGCTCTTCTCTATCCTCTTCATTATCAACTTTTTTGAATTCTTTTAAATGAGTTCTTTCTTCATCAAAACTCAAGAATTCAAACTCAAGAAAATTGTGAGGCTTTATTATCTCACAAACACAAACATTTTCAGCTCCATAAATCTCTTCGGTATTTCTTTGTTTAATCTGTTTGATATATCTTAAACTGGAATCTGCTGAGCTTTGACCAATAGTAAATGAACTATCACAAAAATTCATTAACATTTTACTACCAGCTAAATCATTTTTAGTTATCGCTTTGGACATATCTCTTTTAGGGGTATGCGCTAAAACCAACATGGATAAATCATATTTAGTTTTCAATACCTTCAATTCTTTCATTAAAGGAAGTGCATCTTTTGCGGATTCATTACCACTTTTAAGATATGTTAGATTATCAACTATTATAGTTTTAGCACCTGTACTAGCAATTGACAACTCTAATGATTTTAAAAGATAAGTCTCAAAATCTGTGTTCGGTGGTAAGTCTGCATCACTATTGATTTCTACTCGACTAAAACCATTATCGAAAAAATAATGCTCATCATAATTCTTAGAATATCTATTTTCAAATTGTTTAGCGGATAACTCAAAATCAAGATATAAAACAGGGTGCTTTTCTGCTTCTAATTTAAAAGGTGTTATCTCCTTGTTTTTACTTATACTGTCAGCAATTTGTACAGCTAAAATTGATTTACCAACATTGGAATCAGCAAACAGAATACATAACTCTCCCTCGAACCAAAACTCACCAAAAAGCATTTTTGGCACAGGTTTGTTTTTTGCCTCTTGTATCCATTCATTACCAGTTTTAATCGTGAACAAACCAATATTTTCATTCTTAACTATATTATTACTTGCAGTCATTGCTTTATCAATTACATTACTTAATACTTCTAATCCGTTGTTTACATTTTCCATAACTTATGAATTGATAGGTTTAACAGCTTCTAATACCTCATCTCTCTTATAGTACACTCGATTTCCTATACCATAGCTTTTAAGCCTACCGCTTTTTGTATGCTTCCAAAGACTTGTTTTGTTAAAAGAAAGAAGCTCACAAACCTCATCTCTAGTTAGTAATGGGTTGGCTGGTTGGATTTGTTCCTGAGCGTTAACAGCTAACATTGGTTTTAATACTTCTGCTAGTTGTTCAATTGTGATACCGTTTAAAAAAATTTGATTGTTCATAATTACCATGTTTTAATTTCTATGGTACAAATGAAGATTAGGGATTTTCTAGGGTTTCCCTAATTCGAACAAGCAAAGCTTAATCACTTGATTTAATACAAAATAGGTGCAATAATTTATTCGGCACTGATTCGATACTTAGTTAAAAAAGAAACTCAACTACGACCCAATAAAAAATAAATACACCTTTTTTTAGTCAAAGTGCATCTTTTTTAAAAGTTTCACATATTTATAAATAGACAACAGACATAACCCAAGAGATTAACAAGCTCTCTTGACCTTATTATATCCAATTTAGAATGAAAGAAAAATTTAATGAATTAATCAATAGTGCTAATAGCAAAAGAAACAACACATATTATAAGCTGAACCAGCTACCTAAAATAACAGGATTATCAATAAGAATGTTGAAATACAAAATGATTAAAGTAAAAGAAAAATACAATGGAGTAACTAGCTTACTAGAGAAAGACGGTAAGCAATGGAAAATCCATTATTCTATCATCAACGAGTTTATGCCTGTCAATAAGAGAAAATCATACACTGAAAACAATTATGATTGGCAAACTTTCGTGAGCTGGAATCCTTTTGAGAATTATGACAAGGAATACCATCAAGAACTGATTTATCAGATAAAAAATGAAATGCCAGACAAATACATCAAGTACACAATAGAACTAGATGGCAGAGGCTACAACCATGTTCACTTTATCACCGATGGCAAATTACCCGAAGTAAAAACAATAGTTGAAAATGTGATTTACAGGTACTTTTCCTGGAATGAAATCTCTTTTGAAGCTACAATCATACTAAATAAATATAGTAGCGTAAACTACGCTAATAAAGCTCCAATAATAACAGAAATAATATAATAACAAAAAGCTTAAAAATTAAAAAATGGAAGAAGTAACAAACCTTGACCACAGCCCAAAGCTGAAAGAACTACTAAAAATGTATGTATCTCGAAAATACGAAGAAGATGCTCAATATGATGATTGGCACTTATTTCAAGAGTATTCATGGCTAAAAAACAATAATCAATTAGATGAACTCTTTAAAGAAGAGTGCTTAACAAACCGTTTGAACGATGAACACTATAGAGGATAAAATCAGAATTAAACAGATGGAAATTAGTGTTGAAGAAAATCCAGAAAGAAAAGCTGAATTACACACCCAAATGACCAAGCTCCAATTTCAGAAAGAAATAGCTGTTATCAGAAAAAAAATAGAGCAGTTAGGATAGACCTCCTCCCTCTCCTTCCTCCCTCCGTTCTAAAATTCACTTGTTCTAGTTATCCGCCTCCTTAGGTAACTATTTTTAGGTAAGCAAAAACCTTACATCAGATTGCCTTTTGAAATTTCGAGACCAAAATAGCAAATAATAGTTCCAAAAGTGCAATTTATAGGCAGTTAACGGTTCTATATCGTACCTAGATGCTCCTGTATTACTCAATCGCTTTATTTTAAAAAGCCACTATTTACTATCAATAGTGGCTTTTTTGATGATGTGTTAAGCTGGAAAAACCGGTCAAATTGACCACCACTTTCCAGTGTAAATTGACCACCAGTTCCGGAGCAAACTGACCACCACTTTCCAGTTCAAATTGACCACCT
>NCET01000485.1 GCA_002280815.1 Flavobacteriales bacterium 32-34-25
TGCTTGCTGTTTTTCAATTGGAAAATCTTTCTTCCAATTTTTATTTAAATTTTCTTCTTTTTTAGACATTTCTTTATCTTGTAAAAAGTTTGTATTTCCAATTTCAAGTTTTAGTTTACAAGTTAAGATACTTCTAACTCCCCACTTCCAACTTCTTTATGTTCTAATTTTTTTCTTTCCCCTCCCTAAAGGGTGGAAAAAAATTCCTACGTCTAACTTCCATCTTCTAACTCCTAACTTCTAACTTACTAATATATAACCAATTCAGTACTTCCTTTAGGCATCATAATATTCACTTTGGTATTCACCACTTCTTTTCCAAATATGAAACTATTTACAGGAGTACTGTTAGGGCGCATTTCCTGAATTTCATCTTTGGTACCATAAAATAAGGCTCCACTTGGACAAACTGTGGCACACATTGGTTTTTTACCTACGCTGGTTCGGTCGTAACACATGGTACATTTCATCATCAAATCGTAATTCTCTTCTTTTTTGGGTACACCAAAAGGGCAAGCCATTACACAATTTGAACATCCAATACATCTTTCGGTATTAGCAGTATGAACGATTCCGAATTCGTCTTTCGAAATAGCATCAGCTGGACAAACATTAGCACAAACAGGATCATCACAGTGCATACACACCTGAACAGTGGTTTGAACGGTGGTGGCACGATCTACATAATTAACATGTATCATCGATTCCTGACCGTTTGTTTCGCACTCAGCACAAGCTAATTCACAGGCTTTACAGCCAATACAACGTTGCATATCTACAAAAAACTCTTCGTTTTTATTAAAACTGGTATAGTTCATTTTTTCTTAATTCTTTATAGATTAAACACTAGCATAAGCAGTTGACTCACTTGAAGGTGGAGCGATTTCTCCGAGAGGCTCTAAATGGCAAGCACAAACTTTAAATTCAGGTATTTTAGAAATTGGATCTAATGTCCCCGGTGTCAATTGGTTTGCCGATTTTTTTCCAGACCAGTGGTAGGGAATAAAAACAGTATCTTCCCGAATAGTTTCTACAATATTAGCTGGAAAAATTCCATCGCCTCTTCGGGTAGAAACCTTGATTAATTCTCTTTGTTTGATACCGTATTTTGCTGCTAATTTAGGATGAAGTTCCAATAAAGGTTCTGGATATTGGTCTACCAATTTTCCAATTCTTCGTGTTTGTGTTCCGCTCAAATATTGAGAAACCACACGTCCGGTAGTCAAAATCACAGGATAATCAACGCAGGTTACTTCACCCGGAAGCTTGTACGGCGCTGGATTAAAATGTGCTTTTCCATCAGGCGTTTTAAACTTTCTATCTTCCCACAAACGAGGAGTTCCGGGATGATCTTCGGTTGGGCAAGGCCAAAAAACACCCATATTATCTTCTATTTTTTTATAGGTAATTCCGTTGTAATCGGCAGTTCCTCCTTTGGAAGCCACACGCAATTCGTTGAAAATTTCTTCGCTACTTGCAAAAGCAAATTTGGTTCTTACTCCCAAACGTTTTGCTAATTCCAAAATAATAGAAGTATCTGTTCTTGCATCTCCAGGAGGAGTTACAGCCTGACGAATACGAATAACACGTCCTTCAGCAGAAGTTGTAGTTCCTTCTTCTTCCTCTTGCAATGAACCTGCCATAACAACATCAGCATGGCGAGCGGTCTCATTTAAAAAGAAATCAATACATACATAATATTCTAATTTTTCTAATGCTCCTGGCAAATCTTTTTCATCAATTCCCCAAACTTCTGAAATGTATTTACGATGTTCCGGATTTTCAATATCTCTGTTTCCCGGTAATTGATCGCATTTATGACCGTGTTCTCTTCCTCCCTGACCATTTCCCTGTCCGGTAATAGTTGCATAACCACAGTAAGGTTTACCAATTCTTCCCGTTGCCAAAACTAAGTTGATACAACCCAAAACATTATCTACTCCTTTTGAATGATGTTCGATTCCGCGAGCATGAAGCAAGAAACTGGTACTGGCTCTACCCCATAACTCAGCTGCTTCTTGGATTTTTTCTTTCTTAATTCCTGTAATTTCTTCTGCCCATTCTAGTGTATTGTCTTTTACAGCATCTAAGGTTTCTTGAAATCCTGAGGTATGATTATCAATAAAATCATGATCCAGTAAATCGTGATCCACCAAATATTTCAACATAGCACCATACAAAGCCGAATCGGTTCCAGGACGAACATCTAAGTAAAGATCAGCTGTTCTAGCTAGTGGAATCATCCTGGGATCAATTACAATCAACTTAGCTCCACGGTCTCTGGCTTTCCAAATCCAGTGGGTTAATGTTGGAAAAGTTTCGCTAATATTGGCTCCAGCCACAATAATTACTTCGGCATATTCTAAATCAGAATAGTTATTGGAACCTCTATCTAAACCAAATGCTTTTTTATTTCCCGCACCAGCACTAACCATACACAAACGCCCATTGTAATCTAAGTTTTTGGTTTTTAATGCTACTCGGGCAAATTTCCCCATCAAATAACTTTTTTCATTTGTCAATGAAACTCCAGAAAGAACCGAAAAAGCATCATTACCATATTCTTTCTGAATGCGTTGTACTTCTCTAACTGTTTTTGTCATGGCTTCATCCCATGAAGTAGGAACAAATCCTTGTCCTTCTACCCTCTTTAAAGGAGACATCAAACGATCAGGATGATTATTTTGCAAATAACGCTGTACTCCTTTAGGACATAATCTTCCTTCGTTAAAAGGAAATTCCATCCAAGGTTCAAAACCAACCACTTTATTTTCTTTAACAGACAACTGAATACCGCATTGCATTCCGCAAAAACAACAATGTGTTTTTACCAATTGATCGGGTTCATCTCTTCCTTCATAACCTTCTTTAGGACTATAATTAAGATGTGGTCCAAACTGCGTTACAATATGCTCTTCTGAAACAGGTAATTTTGCCATGTTTATATTCTTTTATCTTTCATTAAATTATCCAAATAATTTTCCTCCTTCTTGTCTTGCTTGCAAATGTGCT
>NCET01000486.1 GCA_002280815.1 Flavobacteriales bacterium 32-34-25
TCCTGAGCAACCTGATGATGAAAAGAACCTACTATACCTTGTATCGCAATTTTTGTTTCCATTTATTCAAAAAAAAATCCTGATTTTCATCAGGATTGTATATTAGTTTTATTTGTTTATCTTATATTTTCAAATTACCATAGCACAATCCTATCTCTCACTAAAGAAATAAAAAGAAGTACTAAAATAGAAACGGTTATTTGACATCTGATATAGAATTATCTGTAAATATTTTTTTTTTACTTTGCAAATGTAGAATTAATTTTTAATTCAGCAAAAAATATTTTGCATTTTGTACAAAAAAAATAAAGCAATGGTTTTTCTGTTTATTTTTGCTTTAAATATCAAAGAAACATGTCAATAGAAGTAAAAAATATTTCCAAAAGTTATGGTGACCAAAAGGCATTGGACAACATTTCATTTTCTATAAAAAAAGGAGAAATTGTGGGTTTTCTGGGACCAAATGGAGCCGGAAAATCAACCTTAATGAAAATATTGACTACCTATCTTGCTGCCGACGAAGGAACAGCCTTAGTCAATGGACAGGACATTTACACTAATGCAAAAGCAGTTCAGCTTTCTATCGGTTATTTGCCTGAGCACAATCCGTTGTATTTGGATTTATATGTGAGAGAATATTTGGCTTTCAATGCCGATGTTTACAAAGTAGCTAAATCTAGAATCGACGAAGTGATTCAACTTACTGGATTAAACACCGAAAGTCACAAAAAAATAAGTCAACTCTCTAAAGGATATCGTCAACGTGTAGGACTGGCTAATGCTTTACTTCATAATCCTGATGTATTGATTCTGGACGAGCCAACTACCGGATTAGATCCAAATCAATTATTAGAAATACGCAATGTGATTAAAAATGCAGGAAAAGACAAAACTGTTTTTCTTTCTACACACATTATGCAAGAAGTAGAAGCGATTTGCGACCGTGTAATTATCATTGACAAAGGAAAAATTGTTGCCGACAAAAAACTAGATCATCTAATATCAGAAGACAAACAGCAAATTATCGAAGTTGAATTTGATTATAAAATTGAAGAACAGGCCATAGCTAAAATCGAAAATCTAATAGCTTATAAAAACACTCATGATATGACCTGGGAACTGACTTTTAAAGCTGACAAAGACATGCGTCCTGCTGTTTTTGATTTTGCCAATGCCAATGGATTAAAAACATTACAACTCAACCAAAAGAATAAAAACCTGGAAGCTATTTTTAGAGAGATTACTAAATAATTTTAAAAATTTCACCAAAGTAATACAACCGTAATACCAAAGTGTTGTCTTTCTTTTTCTTAAGGAATTTTTGTTTCTTCAGAAACTTTCGTTTCTATAGCACTTGTAGACAATAAAGCAGGAACAGGATGCTGAACACTGGTATTCGGTGTAGACTGAGGAACTGAAACAGCAGCATTTGCAGCTGGTTTAGAATTTAATGGTGCGCCAACGGCTATATCACAGCGATGACCTTTCTCTCCATGAGGCGGATTCATCCCTTCTGCAGTTACTACTTTAGGCGTAGACATTTTAGACGTTACCATCTGAGAAGCTTGAGACTGAACATTCATTTGATTAACAGCAGCACTGCTTTTATTTGGAGTACTATTCAAAGGAGCTCCAACCGCTATATCACAACGGTGATTAGGCTGACCATGTGCAGGATTAACTGCTCCTACAACTGACGGAGATGAAGACGAAGCACGGAGATGAAGACGAAGCCGTAACTACATTATTTTCTCGAAACAAATTATGATTTTCAGCTACAGGAGTTTGCGGGCTATTAACTGTAGTATTTTGCTGGGTAAAAGGCACTATAGCCTCATTCGTTACTGGCGCTTTCTTAACGTCATCGTTTTTACAAGAGGTAAAAATGATAACAGTCGCTAAAAATGTATAATAAAAATGTTTCATCTTGAAAATATTTTTATAGTGAACTCAAATATACCATTTTAACAGCTAAAAATCAAAATATTAGCATTTCAATTTATATTACAGCATTAACATTGTCCCCCTAATGACTTAACGAAATTATTATAACTAAAGAATAAACACAAAAAAAGCATCGTCTCATTGAAACGATGCTTTTTTTATATCTTTAAAACAAAAAGCAATTCTAAAACAACTGACTTGCTATTTGATGAATATTATCAGATTTACCCATCGAATAATAATGCAAACAAGGCACTCCAAATTCAATTAATTCCTTGGATTGTTGAACTGCAAATTCTACACCTATCTGGCGAACTGCTGCATTGTCTTTTGCATTTTCAATCGCACTAATTAAACTTTCAGGCATATCCAACCAAAAAACTTGTGGTAACAATTGCAAATGACGTTTTACCGCAACCGGTTTAATTCCTGGAATAATAGGCACTGTAATCCCAATAGCACGGGCTGCTTCTACAAATCGGAAATAACGTTGATTATCAAAAAACATTTGCGTTACAATATAATCGGCACCGGCATCTACTTTTTCTTTCAGTCTTTTCAAATCAGCTTCTAAGCTTGGTGCTTCAATATGTTTTTCGGGATAACCCGCCACACCTACACAAAAATCGGGTGCATTTGCAATTGGCAATTCGCCATGCAAAAAC
>NCET01000111.1 GCA_002280815.1 Flavobacteriales bacterium 32-34-25
AATTCTCCAGTTGCCAATTCTTCAACTGTTGAAACGCATCTTGGATCACGCAACAAACTTTTTGGAGAAAATACCACTAATGGTTTACGGAAAGTAGTTTTCATTTGTCTTCTCAACAAGTGAAAGAAGTTAGCTGGCGTTGTACAATCGGCAACATACATATTGTGACGTGCACATAATTGTAAGTAACGCTCCATACGTGCAGAAGAGTGCTCAGCACCTTGACCTTCATAACCGTGTGGCAATAACATTACTAATCCGTTTTGATTGTTCCATTTGTCTTCTCCACAAGAGATGTATTGGTCAATCATAATTTGGGCACCATTAGAGAAATCTCCAAATTGTGCTTCCCAAATTGTTAAAGCATTTGGATTAGCTAAGGCATAACCGTAATCAAATCCTAATACTCCGTATTCTGACAAGAATGAGTTAAAGATGCGGAAGTTTCCTTTTTTGTTTTCGATATGATCTAATAAAACCACTTCTTCTTCTGAATCTTCTACTTTTACAACAGCATGACGGTGCGAGAAAGTTCCACGCTCTACGTCCTGACCTGAAATACGAATATCATATCCTTCAGTCAAAAGCGAACCGTAAGCTAATGTTTCAGCAGTTCCCCAATCGATAGTATTGTTATTGTATCCTGTTTTTCTATCAGTAACAATCTTAGTGATTTTGTTAATGAATTTTTTGTCTTTTGGTAAACTTGAAACTGTTGAAATAATAGAATCTAAAGTTGATTTTTCAACCTTAGTATTCACTTTTTGCAACATTCCAACATTAGAAACTTGTTCAAAACCTTTCCATTCATTTTGCATAAATGGAGTAATGATAGTCAAGTCTTTTTTACGAGAAGCTTCTAAATTATGATCTAAGTCGTCTTTGTATTCTTTTTCTAAAGTTTTTACCAAATTAGCATCGATAATTCCTTCAGACAATAATTTTTCAGCATACAAATCTCTTGGATTTTGGTGCTTAGCAATTAATTTATACAATAATGGTTGTGTAAAACGAGGTTCGTCACCTTCGTTATGACCGTATTTTCTATATCCTAATAAGTCAATAAATACGTCACGTCCAAATTGCATTCTGAAATCCAATGCAAATTGCATTGCGTGTACTACAGACTCTGCATCATCAGCATTTACGTGTAATACTGGAGACAAAGTTACTTTAGCAACATCTGTACAATAAGTAGAAGAACGTGCGTCTAAATAATTTGTTGTAAAACCAACTTGGTTGTTGATTACAATATGAATAGTCCCTCCTGTTTTGTACCCATCTAACTGCGCCATTTGGATAATTTCATAAAGAATACCTTGTCCTGCAATAGCAGCATCACCGTGAACAGCGATAGGTAACACTTTAGAAAAATCATCTGGGAAATATTTATCTTGTTTTGCTCTTGTAATTCCTTCAATAACTGCACCTACAGTTTCAAGGTGCGAAGGATTTGGAGCTAAATTGATGTTTATTTTTTTACCTGATTTGGTAATTTTGTCAGCTGTAAGACCTAAGTGGTATTTTACATCACCGTCAAAATATTCCTGATCGTAATCTTTACCATCAAATTCAGAGAAAATATCCTGAGTAGATTTACCAAAGATATTAGCCAAAACGTTCAAACGACCACGGTGAGCCATCCCCATAACGAATTGTTCTACTCCTTTTTCGGCAGCTCTTTCAATTAAAGCGTCTAAAGCAGGAATAATCGATTCTCCTCCTTCAAGAGAGAAACGTTTTTGACCTACATATTTAGTATGCAAGAAGTTCTCGAAAGAAACCGCTTGATTTAATTTATTTAAAATTCCTTTTTTCTCCTCGGCATTAAAAGTAGGACGATTTTCATTAATATTCAATCTATCTTGAATCCATTCTACAACCTCTGGTCTACGAATATACATGTATTCGATACCAATATGCTGACAATAAACAGTAGTTAAATGATTGACAATTTGAGATAAAGTAGAAGGTTGCAAACCTAATATTTTTGCTGCATCAAAAGTAGTATTTAAATCAGCTGACGTAAGACCAAAATTCTCTAAATCTAAACTTGGAGAAAAAGTTCTACGCTCTCTAACAGGGTTTGTTTTAGTAAACAAATGACCTCTAGAACGGTAACCGTCAATTAATTTCACAACTTTAAATTCTTTTTGAAGTTGCTCTGATATTTTACTATTATCTACAGGAGCTGATGCAACTGAAGATACTGGAGCGGCTTCTCTGCTGTATTGAATTGGATTTTCCTCATTATAGGTTTCCATTCCAAAATCGAAACCTTGAAAAAAACTTCTCCAGCTAGGCTCTACGCTATCTGGATTTACTAAATACTGATCGTATAATTGAGCGAAAAATTCGGTATGCGCTGCATTTAAAAATGAAAACCTATCCATAATGTTAGTGAATATACTTTTTGTTAAAATAGTTTGGCAAAAGTACAATAATCAACTAAATTTACCTTTAAATTAAAACACTTTTAACTATTAAAATGTTAAATACCTTAGTACTTATGGCAAAAAAACATACCTCAGTCGTTTCAAATTTAATTTTAGCTAGCTTATTCGCATTTTTTTCTATCCAATTATCAGCTCAATACCAAAATCAAAATTTTGAATCAAAGAGTGATTTTTGGCAAAATGTACAATTTGGAGGAGGATTAGGTTTAAGTTTTGGCAATAGATACACCGATATTTCGGTTGCACCAAGTGCCATTTATAATGTTAACGAATATTTTGCAGTAGGTCTTGGCGCACAATATACTTATGTAAAACAAAAAGATTTTTACAACTCCAATCTATACGGCGGAAGCTTAATTACCCTATTCAACCCAATCCCTGAAATCCAACTTTCAGCAGAACTAGAACAATTAAGAGTAAATGTAAAAGGAGTTGGAGACAATAATTTTAGCAGCAACTTCTGGAATACAGGTTTGTTTTTAGGAGCTGGTTACCGCAATGGAAATGTAACTATTGGAGCACGTTACAATGTTTTACACGATGAAAACAAAAGCGCTTACAGCGATGCTTTTATGCCTTTTGTAAGGTTTTATTTTTAAGGAAGTTACTAAGATTTTGAGCCGCTAAGACTCTAAAATCTAAAAAGAAAAAAACACAACTTAGCAACTCAGAACCCTAGTAACTCAGGAACTTATTTAAAATTATTCCTAAACCACACTTTTTGCCATTCTCTTTTTAGAATTAAAAAAGCAACTTGTTCTGCCAAAACAACTAAATCAGAACCGTCTAGTTTTTTTATTTGATCTTCTGCAACATCAATAATATAAAGGAGATTTAAATATTCGGCAAACTTATACTGAATCAATCGGTAGATTTTTTCATGCAATTGAATCTTTAGTTCCTCTGGAGAAATACTCATAGGAAAATCAACTCCTTCATTGGCCAAATTAAAATCCTTATTTAATTGTTCAACCAATTTAAGATACAAAGATTCCTTTTGAGCTTCTTCAAACATAGTTTTCAATTTTAATAGCAAAATTCAAGAGCAATTTCAAAATTCAATTACAATGGCAATAAAAATATCAATCATAAAATTGACATTGCTATTTTTACACTTTTCTTCCCATTAAACCTTGACCAAAAGCACGAAGAATTTCTTTATTTTCATCTCCAATACTCATTTTATCCAAAGTTTCAAAAGCCTTAAAGGTATATTCTTCGATTGCTTTTTGCGTAGCCGTTGCAGCTCCCGAGTTAACAAAAATCTCTTTTACCAGAACAACCTTAGTTAAATTATCTTCCAATTGAGTCGAAAACAAATCGGTTAATTTTTGCTTATCCGTTTCATTAGCAAACTCTATTGCTTTTATATACAAATAGGTTTTTTTATTCTCAATAATATCTCCACCCACTTGTTTTCCAAAAGTTTTTGGATCCCCAAAAGCATCTAAATAATCGTCTTGTAATTGAAATGCTAATCCTAAATTCAAACCAAAATCATAAATCAAGTTTCCATTTTTTTTAGGAGTTTCGGCAATAATTGCACCCATTTTCATAGCTGCCGCAACTAAAACTGCCGTTTTATACTCAATCATTTTTAGGTATTCCAGAATAGTCACATCTTGACGCACTTCAAAATCCACGTCCATTTGCTGACCTTCGCAAACTTCCAAAGCCGTTTTACTAAACAACTTTGCCAGTTTTCTAAAAATCCTAGGCTTATAAAATTCAAAATGTTGATAGGCCAAAATTAGCATCGCATCGCCAGATAAAATAGCCGTATTAGTATCCCATTTTTCATGAACGGTAACACTTCCTCGTCTTAAAGGTGCATCGTCCATAATATCATCATGAACCAAAGAAAAATTATGAAAAACCTCAACTGCTAATGCCGCCGACAAGGCTTTTTTGTACGAAACTCCAAAAATCTCAGCACTCATTAGCGTTAAAACTGGACGAATTCTTTTCCCTCCAAGACCTAATATATAATGTATGGGTTCGTATAGATTTCTTGGTTCTTTAACTTCTAGTTTCGATTGTAGGTATTCGGCTAAAAACTCTTGATATTGACTTACGGCGTGCATAAACTTAATTTTCGGGCTAATTTACAGCATTCACATTGGATTACAAACTTCGTTTATCAATGAAATGTTAAATTATCATAAATACATCGGAAACTATTTTGGTGTTTAAAGTTTCCGTTCTATATTTGCACAAGAATTTAACAATTAAATTCCGAGGCGCTCTAAAACAGAGCTCTTCAATCAAAAACAGATTGGCAGAAACAAATGCAACGAATTATGAAAACAAAGTGGAAAGTTAATTCAAACCAATCTGATGTTTTAATCAGAATGAGACATTCAATAATTGCCTATCTAGGAGGAAACATTAATAGTTTTCAAGGACATGCGCATTTTAACAACAACGAAATTGAGGATGCAACCATCGCATTTTCATTAAATGTTAAAAACAGAGAAACCAAACTGGAGCAGTTCAGCAATTATTTAAAACTGAACGACTTTTTTGATGTTAACCAATATCCAACAATTAGTTTCAAATCGACTTCTTTTCAAAAAATTAACAAAAACATCAATTTCTTAAAAGGAGATTTAACCATCAAAGACATTACAAAATCAGTAGAACTTGATGTAGAATTGATAGAAACTGATTATTTAGACGGCGAGAAAAAAGTAGCTTTTGAGCTTACAGCCGATATTAACCGAAAAGATTTTGGACTTGCGTCAAATTCTTTTATCACTAATAACGGACTATCAACAGGACAAGACATTAAACTGGTAGCCAATGTAGAATTCAGCATTTAATCAATGCTACTAATAATAAGGAATTAAAAATAAAATGAAAGAGAAGATTATATCTAAAGCGGGCGAAATGTTTTTAAAACTAGGTTTTAAAAGTATCACTATGGATGACATAGCGGGCGAAATGTGCATTTCTAAAAAAACCATTTACAAATACTTTTGCAACAAAGAAATACTAATTGAAGAGAGTGTTCATTTAATTCACAAAAAAGTTCATGAACTTATAGACGAAGCCATTTCAAAAAACCACAATGCTATTAAAGAAAATTTTGAAATTAGACGCATGTTTGCCGAGATGTTTAAATCATCAGACACTTCTCCTATTTATCAACTAAAAAAGCATTATCCTGAAATATACCGAAATGCTTTAAAGTTTCAAATTGAAGAATGCGAATTTTGCTTTAGACAAAATATTGAAAAAGGAATTGCTCAAAATTTGTATCGAAAAGATCTTAATATTGAAGCCTACGTTAAGTTTTACTACTACTTAATTTTCAACATCAACGAGAACACTCAATCTGAAAGAGAAGCCTATCAATTAGAGTTGGAAGCCTTAGAATACCACACCCGAGCTATGGCAACGCCAGAAGGAATTATCGAATTAGAAAAAAATTTACTAAATATAACTCAATAATGAAACAACTACTTTTAATAACCATTCTATCATTTGTAACGATTACAAATGCACAAGAAAAAACGCTGACACTCAAGGATGCTATAAAATATGCTCTTGAGAACAAAGCCGAAGCTAAAAAAGCGCAATTAAAAATTGAAAACAGCGAATACCAAATTCAGGAAGTTCGCTCAAGAGCTTTGCCACAAATTACCGCAAATGGAAATTTGACTTACAATCCAATTATCCAAACTACAGTTATTGACGGAGCAGGTTTTGGACAACCTGGAACCACTATTCAAGCGGCTTTTGGACAAAAATGGACTTCTACAGCAGGTGTATCTTTAACACAAGCTTTGTTTGACCAATCGGTTTTTACAGGTTTGAAGGCAGCAAGAACTACGCGTGAATTTTACCAAATTAACAATCAATTAACTGAAGAACAAGTCATTGAAAGAGTGGCTAACAATTACTATCAAGTTTATGTTTTACGCCAAAAATTAGCCTTAGCCGAAAGCAACTTGAAAACAACTACGAAGGTTCGTGATATTGTTAAAGGTCAATTTGACAACGGATTAGCTAAAAAAATTGATTTAGATAGAATGACTGTAAATCTATCTAACATTAATACGCAAAAACAGCAAATCATTAACTCGGTACAATTACAGGAAAATGCTTTGAAATTTTACATCGGAATGCCAATGGATGCTGAAATCAATATTCCACAATCGGAATTTGAAGTAACACCAGCTGCTTTTTCAGATGTTCCAAATGTGGCTAACAGAAGCGAATACCTGATTCTGAAAAAACAAGAAGAGTTATTGGAACTGCAAAAAAAATCAGTAATTGCGGGTTACTACCCTACACTTTCTCTTTCTGCTAGCTACAACTACATAGGTCAAGGACCTGAAATGCCTTGGTTAAAAAAACCTTCAGATGGAGTTTATTGGACTGATTTCTCAGCTATTGGATTGAACTTAAGAGTGCCTATTTTCTCTGGTTTTGGAACAAGAGCTAAAGTAAGACAGGCTGATGTAGAACTAAGAACAATTCAAGAAGACATTAAAGACACTCAATTATCATTGGATTTGGACTATAAAAATGCTAAAACTCAAATTGAGAACAGCATCATCACACTGCAAAATCAAAAAGAAAACATGAGATTAGCCGATGAAATCCTGAAAAACATCAACAATAATTATTTACAAGGTTTAGCATCTTTAACAGACTTACTGGATGCTGAAAATGCTTCGACAGAAGCACAAAACAACTATACTGCTGCAATTTTAGATTACAAACTAGCAGAGATCAAACTAATAAAATCAAAAGGCGAACTAAGAACATTATTAAATAACTAAGATGAAAAAAAACATAACTATCGGAATTGTAATTATTGCTGCTCTAGCTTTAATAGGATTTATTTTAACGAAGAACAAAGAAGAAAACGCAGCTAAAATTGCTGTTGTTGCTGAGAAAAACGCTAGTGTTTCTGTAAAAGTGGCTACGGTTAAAACAGAAGAAATCAATTTAGATTTTGTTGCCAATGGAAACTTCGAACCAAAACAAGAACTAACATTTGCTGCTGAAAAATCAGGAAAAGTAATTAAAGTATTGGCAAAAGAAGGAGATCGCGTATCAGTAGGACAAACCTTGGCGATTATGAGAGGAGACGCTATTAACGTTAATGCTCAAGCGGCTGAAGCAGCTTACCAAAACGCAAAATCAGATTACAGTCGTTTTGACAACGCTTACAAAACAGGTGGAGTTACAAAACAACAATTAGACCAGGCAAAAGTAGCTTTGATTAATGCTGAAGCAAATTACAAACAAGCAAAAATCAACATTGGTGACACTAGAATTAAAGCTCCTATAAGCGGAATCATCAATAAAAAACTAATCGAACCAGGCTCTATGTTGGCTGCTATGCCTCCAACTGAAATGTTTGAAATTGTAAACGTAAATACACTAAAATTAAAAGTATCCGTAAACGAATCTCAAGTAGCTAGTTTAAAAGTAGGCAACAATATCAGCGTTACAACAAGTGTATATCCAGACAAAGCATTTTCAGGTAAAATTACTTTTATTGCTGCGAAGGCAGATAGCAGTTTGAATTTTCCAGTAGAAATCGAAATTTCAAACAATGCCAACAATGATTTAAAAGCAGGTATGTACGGAACTGCAGTATTTAAATCTGGACAACAAAAACAAAACTTAACGGTAGTTCCTAGAAACGCCTTTGTAGGAAGTGTAAGCAGCAACCAGGTTTTTGTGGTTGAAAACGGAATTGCAAAACTAAAAACAGTTACTGCAGGTAGAATTTTGGGAGACAAAGTTGAAATCTTAGGCGGTTTATCTGATGGAGAAACAGTTGTTACAACTGGACAAATTAACTTACAAGACGGTAAATCGGTAGAAGTTATTAAGTAATTAGCAGTTAGTACCTAGTCCTTAGCAAAAATATAAGTGCTCAACACTAAGAACTAACAACTAAGGACTAAAAACCAAGGACTCCATAAAATATAAAAGAAATATATGAAATTAGCAGAAATATCCATAAAACGTCCGTCGTTAGTTATCGTTCTATTTACGATACTAACCCTTGGAGGACTATTCAGTTACAGCCAGCTGGGCTATGAATTGATTCCAAAATTTGAAATGAATGTAATTACTGTTTCTACCGTTTACCCTGGAGCTTCTCCTAGTGAGGTTGAAAACACGGTTACCAAGAAAATGGAAGATGCGATTGCATCCTTAGAAAATATTAAAAAAATTGATTCTAAGTCGTACGAAAGTCTTTCGGTTGTTTCTATCACATTGACATCAAACGCCAATGTTGATATTTCGATGAACGATGCGCAACGAAAAATAAATGCCATTTTAAGTGACTTACCTGATGATGCAAAAACGCCTTCATTAAATAAATTTTCGCTAAGCGATATGCCAATTATTACTATTGGTGCCAATGCTAAAATGGACGAAGCGACTTTTTATGACTTAATTGACAAAAAAATTGCTCCTGTTTTATCTCGTGTTCAAGGTGTGGCTCAAGTAAATATCATTGGAGGTCAGGAACGTGAAATTCAGGTAAACCTTGATGCTACTAAAATGCAAGGATATGGATTATCTGTTCCACAGGTTCAACAAATTATTTTAGCTTCAAATTTAGATTTCCCTACTGGAAACATTCAAACTCGTGAGCAAAAAATATTAATCCGTTTAGCTGGTAAATACAAAACGGTTAACGAATTAAGAAACTTAGTAGTTTCGTCTAAAAACGGAATTCAAGTTCGCTTACAAGATATTGCCGATGTTCAGGATGCACAAAAAATTGCTGAAAAAATTGCCCGTGTAGATCAAAAAAGTGCCATTGTATTGCAAATTGTAAAACAATCGGATGCTAATGCCGTAGCGGTAAGTGAATTAGTTGCACAAACAGTGACTAAATTAGAAAGTGATTATAAAGTAAATGAGCTAACACTAGAAACTGCTAAAGACAGTACTGTTTTTACACTGGAAGCAGCCGACTCTGTATTGCACGATTTATTAATTGCAGTAATTCTTGTTGCGCTAGTAATGTTGTTCTTCTTGCACAGTATTAGAAACTCGTTAATTGTAATGGTTTCTATTCCGGCTTCGTTAATTGCAACTTTTATTGGAATTTATCTTTTAGGATACACTTTAAACTTAATGAGTTTATTAGGATTATCTCTGGTTGTAGGTATTCTGGTGGATGATGCCATTGTGGTATTAGAAAATATTTACAGGCACATGGAAATGGGTAAAAGCCGTATTCGTGCCTCTTATGATGGAACTGCTGAAATTGGCGGAACAGTAACTTCGATTACCTTAGTAATTGTGGTGGTATTTTTACCAATTGCTATGAGTTCTGGATTAGTATCTAACATCATTACACAGTTTTGTATGACGGTAGTAATCTCGACTTTATTATCACTTTTAGCTTCCTTTACTATTATTCCTTGGTTGTCTTCTCGTTTTGGAAAATTAGAACATATTGAAGGAAAAAATCTTTTTGGAAGAATTATTCTTGGTTTCGAAAGTTTATTAACTCGTTTCACTAACTGGATTACTGAAATCTTAGAATGGTGTTTGGATCATTATATTAGAACCATCTTAGTTGTAGTAGTATTGTTCTTTTCTTCAACTATCGGATTAATGGGTGGAGGTTTCATTGGAGGAGAATTCTTTGCGGCATCAGATAGTGGAGAATTTTTAGTTCAAATAGAAATGCCAAAAGACGCATCCTTAGAACAAACGAACTTCATGACTCAAAAAGCAGAAGCTTTCTTGAAAGGACAAGAATATGTGTACAGCCAAATTACTACTGTAGGACAAACTTCAGAAGGAATGGGTGCTTCTCAAGCTACTGCCTACAAAGCAGAGATTGACGTAAAAATGATTGAACAATCAGAACGTACCGATGACGCCTCAGTTTATGCAGCAAAAACAAAACGCCAATTAGAAAAAATTCTAGTTGGTGCCAAAGTAAAAACGGTTCCTGTAGGTATCATGGGTACTGCCGAAGATGCAACCTTAGGATTAATTGTTACTGGTCCTAATGTAGAAAGTGCTATGAAGTTTGCCAAATTAGCCGAAGCTGAATTGCGCACTATTCCTGGAACTACTGAGATTAAATTAACCGTTGAAGATGGAAATCCTGAGGTTAACGTTCAAGTAGATCGTGATAAAATGGCTGCACTTGGATTGACTTTACAAACGGTAGGTATGACTATGCAAACAGCTTTTAGTGGAAACACCGATGGTAAGTTTAGAGCAGGAGAATACGAATACGACATCAACATTAAATACAATGCTTTTGATAGAAAGAACATTACTGATGTTAGTAATCTAATCTTTGTTAACGATTTAGGCCAACAAATTAAATTGTCTCAATTTGCTTCTATTACTGAAGGTTCAGGACCAAGTAAATTAGAACGTAGAGACAAAACGGCTTCGGTTACTGTACAAGGTCAAAATATTGGAGTTCCTGCTGGAACAATTGTAACCCAATGGCAAGAGAAACTTGACAAATTAGAAAAACCTACTGGTGTAAGTTACATTTGGGGTGGTGATCAGGAAAACCAATCCGAAGGTTTTGGTACTCTTGGAATTGCATTATTGGCCGCTATTATCTTAGTTTATTTAGTAATGGTAGGTTTGTATGACAGTTTTGCTCACCCATTTGTAGTATTGTTTGCTATTCCGCTTTCGTTCATTGGA
>NCET01000112.1 GCA_002280815.1 Flavobacteriales bacterium 32-34-25
CCTAAAGGCGATTTATATATTACCTTCACAATCAATAACCATCCCGATTTTAAAAGAGACAAAGACCATTTATACACTACTGTTGCGCTGGATTTATACAAAGCCGTATTAGGTGGCGAAATTACAGTAGCCACTTTTGATGGTAAAGTAAAACTAAAAATAGCTCCTGGAACGCAAAATGGAACTCAGGTAAAATTAAAAGGAAAAGGATTTCCAGTTTACAAAAACGAAGGACATTTTGGCGATTTATACATTACTTTCCAAATTAAAATCCCAACGAATCTCTCTAATAAAGAGCTTGAATTATTTACCGAACTATCTAAATTAAGAACAACATGAATACTGAAAATTTCATTCCTATCAATACATTATGCCAACATTACAAACTAGAAATTAGTTTTTTTAACACTCTAGACGAAAATGGCTTAATCGAAATTCAATTGGTCGATAACATTCAATATGTCCATAAAGAATCTATTTATGAAATTGAAAAAATGGTACGCATGCACAAAGAACTGGATGTAAACATTGAAGGAATTGATGTTGTTTTTAACTTACTTCAAAAAATTGATGCGCTACAAACAGAATTATTAAAAGTAAGGAATCGTTTATTGTTATACGAAAACTAAACAGTTCTTAGCCCAAAAGAAAAACAGAAAACAGAAAACAGAAAACAAAATAAATTATTTTTTTATATTTTTAACTTCCAATTGATAAGTAAGCCCAGGAATATTTTAAAAATCAATTGATAAAAAACAAATGTCAAACAAAACAAATGCAATCTTTATTTTCGAATCAAAATCAGTGGTTTTGTTTTTCATTTTTTTGACATTTTCTTTGGCATCAGCCCAAATTTTAAAACGCCCCATTCCTGATAAATTAGTCGTCCTGACTTTTGATGATGCGCCTGTAAGTCATTACTCCATTGTTGCGCCATTGTTGAAAAAACACGATTTTAAAGCAACTTTTTTTGTTTGCGAATTTCCGCCAAATTTTAGCGACAATTCTAAATACATGAATTGGGCACAAATAAAAAAATTAGATAAAATGGGATTTGAAATTGGCAATCACACCCAATCGCACAAACATGTAAACAAACTTTCGAAAGAAAATTTTATCCAGCAATTGCAGTATATTGAAATTGGCAATCACACCCAATCGCACAAACATGTAAACAAACTTTCGAAAGAAAATTTTATCCAGCAATTGCAGTATATTGAAAACAAATGTGATTCTCTAAAAATAAAAAAGCCACTCACTTTTGCCTATCCTGGATATGATTACAGCTTAAATGCTATTACTACATTACAGGAGCAAAGTTATATTTTAGCCCGCGCTGGAGGCAGCAGAGCGTACAATCCACTAGAAGATAATCCATTTTTAATTCCGAGTTGGGCGACGAATGCTAATAACAAAGAAGAAATTATGGCTGCTTTTCAAGAGGCTAAAAACGGAAAAATTGTAGTGCTTACCATTCACGGAGTTCCAGATATCGAACATCCTTGGGTAAATACACCCGCCGAATTATTCAAGGAATATCTTGATTACTTAGCTAAAAACAATTTTAAAGTAATTGCTTTGAAAGACTTGAACAAATACATCAATTTTAAAAAAGCTGCCAAAACAATTGCAATTGACACTTCTAAAAAGTACAAAAATTAAATTCCAAAAACATAAAAATGAAAATTAAAGCGCTTATTCTATTGTTGTTCTGTTTCAGTAGCATGCAATCTCAGGAATTTATTCCTTTATGGCCAAAAGGAAAAATACCCAATTCCAAAGGAATGAAATTAGAACACATAGAAGAAAGAGAGCGCATTACTCAAGTAGCTCAACCCGGAATGTATGCTTTTTTTACTTCAAAAGAAGAAAACACGGGAAGTGCTGTATTAATATGTCCTCCTGGTGGTTATGCTAAATTGACTTACAACATTGCTGGATTTCAATTTGCAAAATGGCTCAACACACTAGGAATAAATGCATTCTTCAAAAATTGGCGTAATGGGAGCTTCGGCTGGCGGTCATTTAGCTACTACATTAGGAACTCATTCAGAAGATTACTCTTCGATAAAAGATAATTTAGATGCGTTTTCTTTTCACCCCAACTTTATGGTTTTAATATCACCAGTTATAACTCTGGGAAAATTTGCACACAAAGGCAGTCTCGATAATTTTTTAGGAAAAAATCCAACACAAAATCAGATTGACTCTTTTTCAAATGAAAACCAAGTAACAACCACTACTCCGCCCGCATTCATTGTTTTGGCACAAAATGATCCTGTAGTCAATCCAATAAATGGAATGCTGTTTTATCAGGCTATGACTGAAAAGAATATTTCGGGCAGTTTACACATTTTTCCCGAAGGAGGACATTCGATAGCTTTGAAAAACAATCCTAAATCAATCAATTTATGGACTACTTTATGCGAAGAATGGTTTTCAGATTTAAGTATTTTAGACAAAACTAAGACTGAAATCACTCCAAATAAAAACAATTTTTTAAAAGCAAATCGTTTTTAATTCAAAAAATGTGATTTTTTTTCTAGTTTCAAAAACAGCGTAATCCCTAGTAAAATATAGCATTTAAGCACTTATGTAAAAAAAATCAAAAAAAATAATCCGCATATTTGTATATACAAATAAAAAAAGTGATACATTTGTACCAACAAATAAAACCAGAAGTGGAATGAAAATTGAAGATGAAATAAAAAGTACGGTTGAATTAAACCTTTCTAAAAAAATTATTCTCAATATCATGTATACACAAAATATCTTGAGTGAGAAGTTTAATGAAGTTTTAAAACCTTACGACTTATCAGGAGAACAATACAACGTATTACGAATACTGAGAGGTCAAAAAGGAAACCCTGCTAATATGTGTGTGATTCAAGAAAGGATGGTTGCTAAAACAAGTAACACTACTCGACTAGTAGATAAACTATTATTAAAGGAATTAGTAACCCGTAACGTTTGTCCTGATAACCGAAGAAAAATAGAAGTACTAATTACACAAAAAGGATTAAATGTTTTAAGCGAATTAGATCCTAAAGTAATTGAACATGAAAATGCCTTGACCAGCAATTTAAACACTGAAGAATTAGAGCAATTAAATAATTTATTAGAAAAATACAGAAATCAACAATAAAATATCATGAGCAAATTTATAGAACACCAAAACTGGAGATATGCAACAAAGAAATTTGATGCTACAAAAAAAATCTCAAACGAAGATTTAAATACTATAAAAGAAGCAATTCGCTTGAGTTCTTCTTCTTATGGATTACAACCTTACAAAGTAATCATTGTCGAAAATCCCGAACTAAGAGCTAAGATTCAACCAGCAGCCTGGGGACAATCGCAAATTGTGGAAGCTTCACACCTTATTATTTTCGCAAATGAAACAGAAGTAAAAGACGAAAACATCGACAACTTTGTAAATAACATCAGTGTTACAAGAAACATCCCATTGGAAGCATTATCTGGATATTCTGCTTTTATGAAATCAAAACTTGTAACCTTATCAGACGAAGATAAAGCTATATGGACAGCAAAACAAACTTATTTAGCTTTAGGAAATCTATTAAATGTAGCTGCAGAACTAAAAATTGACGTTACACCTATGGAAGGTTTTGTTCCTGAGCAAGTAAACGAAATATTAGGTTTGGAAAAACTAGGATTGAACACTTCGCTTATTGCAACTTTAGGTTACAGACACGAAGCAGACGATACTCAGCACTATAAAAAAGTTAGAAAATCAGAAGAAGAATTATTTATCACTTTATAATTATTAATTAAAATCAAATTTAAACAAAATGAAAAATTTAAAAACAATTGCAATAGCATTATTCGTAGCTGCGGCTAGCATTTCAGTAAATGCACAAACTAAAAAAATCGACGCAAAAGCATCTACTATCAAATGGGTAGGTAAAAAAGTAACTGGAGAACACTCAGGAACTGTAAACTTTAAAGATGGTGCTGTAGTATTTAAAGGAAAAAAATTAGCAGGTGGTTCTTTTACTGTTGACATGACTTCTCTTACTGCCACTGATTTAACTGGTGAATACCAAGGAAAATTAAACGGTCACCTTAAAGCTGATGATTTCTTTGGAACAGATAAATACCCAACAGCTACTTTAGTTTTCAAAAAAATTGGAAGTAAAGCAAAAGATATTTACAATGTAACTGCTGATTTAACAATCAAAGGAATCACTAAACCGGTTAATTTTGATATTACTGTAAAAGGAAATACTGCCACAACAGCTTTCAATGTTGACAGAACTAAATATGACATTAAATACGGTTCTGGAAATTTCTTTGAAGGTTTAGGAGATAAAACAATCAATGACGAATTTGAATTAGCAGTAGCTTTAAAATTCTAATACATACCCATTTTACTTAAGACAGCCCCGGCATTTACTTGTCGGGGTTTCTTTTTTGCCAAAATTTTGCTTTTTTTTCGAATTAAACGTCATTTTTTTATTTTATAGTATTTGAAAATTAAAATTACATTACTATATTTGCAACATGAAAACAATTATAAATAATACTTGGTGGTGGAACAATTTACGTCAATAGTCGTGAACTAAGCTCCTATGGTATTATTATCTATAAATATATAAAGGCTTGTCATCACGACAGGCCTTTTTTTTATGCCAAACGAATTAAAAAACAAATGCTTACAAATTTTAAATTTATTCCAATTGAAACAATTTAAACTAAATACAAAATTCAAGCAAATACTGGCTGACACGATCACTCCTGTTAGTGTGTATTTTAAAATAAGAGATAAATTTCCTAACAGTCTTTTGCTGGAAAGCAGCGATTATCACGGAAACGATAATAGTTTTTCTTATATCTGTTGCAACCCGATTGCTTCGATAAAAATTGAAAACGAAACTATTTTCAAACAATTTCCTGACGGAACTACCGAAACAATTGCTATCGATGCACAAACCAATATTCCGGAAGTAATTCAGCAATTCTCAGGACAATTCAAATCAGAGAAAAACAGTTTCAAATTCATCAACAATGGATTGTTTGGATACATTTCTTATGATGCCGTTCGTTATTTTGAAAAAGTAACCATCGCTAAAAAAGAAAACAGCAATACCATTCCGGATGTATATTATGCAGTTTACCAAAATATTATTGCCATCAATCATTTTAAAAATGAGGCTTATATTTTCTGTCACAGTCTGGATGACCGCAACAATATTGCTGAAATTGAGCAATTAATGCAATCCAGAAATATTCCTTCTTATAAATTCACAAAAGAAGGTGAAGGTTTTTCGAATTTAACTGACGAAGAATTCAAACACAATGTAGCTTTAGCTAAAAAACATTGTTTCCGTGGAGATGTGTTCCAATTGGTTCTTTCCAGACGATTTACTCAAGGTTTTAAAGGAGATGAATTCAATGTATACAGAGCATTAAGAAGCATCAACCCATCCCCTTACCTGTTCTTTTTTGATTATGGTGATTTCAAAATATTTGGTTCTTCGCCGGAAGCCCAAATTATCGTAAAAGATAGAAAAGCCGAAATTCATCCGATTGCAGGAACTTTCAAACGAACAGGTGATGATGAAAAAGATGCGGTTTTAGCCAAACAATTATCAGAAGATAAAAAAGAAAACAGCGAACACGTGATGTTGGTTGATTTGGCTCGAAATGATTTGAGTCGTCACGGACATAACGTAAATGTAGAGCGTTACAGAGAAGTGCAGTTTTTCTCTCACGTTATCCATTTGGTTTCTAAGGTAACAGGACATTTACATGAGGATGCTACGACCATGCAGGTAGTTGCCGATACTTTTCCGGCAGGAACTTTAAGTGGTGCACCAAAACACAGAGCCATGCAATTAATTGAAGATTACGAAAAAACAAATCGTAATTTTTACGGCGGAGCCATCGGTTTTATGGATTTTGAAGGCAACTTCAACCATGCTATTATGATTCGTACTTTCCTTAGCAAAAACCATCAATTACACTCCCAGGCCGGAGCCGGAATTGTAGCCAGTTCAGATGAAGAAAGCGAAATGCAGGAAGTATATAACAAATTGAGAGCCTTAAATACGGCTTTGGATTTAGCTGAAACTATTTAGAATTAAATGACAGACAAAAAAGTTAAGAGTTAAATGTTAAGCGGCAAAACGCATAACCTATAACTCACAACACTCAACTTTAGATAAAATGAAAAAAATATTAGTTATAGATAATTACGATAGTTTCACTTACAATCTGGTGCATTATCTGGAAGATTTAAATTGTGAAGTAACGGTGTATAGAAACGACGAATTTGAATTAGACGAAATTGCTCATTTCGACAAAATTCTTCTTTCGCCGGGTCCCGGGATTCCGGATGAAGCCGGTTTATTAAAACCAGTTATCGCAAAATACGGTGCTACCAAAAGTATTTTTGGAGTTTGCCTTGGTCAACAGGCCATTGGTGAAGTTTATGGAGGAACGCTTTCTAACCTAGACAAAGTCTATCACGGTGTTGCCACAATGGTAAAAACGGTTGTAGACGACGAACTTTTATTTCAAGGACTAGAAAAAGAATTTGAAGTAGGCCGTTACCACTCTTGGGTGGTTGATGCTACTTTACCCGATGTTTTAGAAGCGACTTCTTTTGACGAAAATGGTCAGGTAATGTCTTTGCGTCACAAAACATTTGATGTTCGTGGGGTACAGTTTCATCCTGAAAGTGTGTTGACTCCTAATGGAAAGAAAATGCTGGAAAACTGGGTGAATTCTTAGATAGCAGATTTTAGATTTCAGTAATCAGTTATTAAAAAACTTTGCGCCTTTGCGCCTTAGCGGTAAAAAAAATGAAAAACATATTAAACAGATTAATCAATAACGAATTGCTTTCTAAAGAAGAGGCCAAAAACGTCTTGGTGAATATTTCTAACGGAAGTTACAACCCAAGCCAAATTGCTTCTTTTTTAACCGTATACATGATGCGAAGCATTAGCATTGAAGAGTTGAGCGGATTTAGAGAAGCACTTCAGGAATTGTGTGTACGCATTGATTTATCCGATTACAACACCATTGATTTAGTAGGTACCGGAGGAGACGGAAAAGACACTTTCAACATCTCTACTTTAGCTTCGTTTATAACGGCTGGAGCAGGAATAAAAGTGACCAAACACGGAAATTACGGAGTATCTTCTATTACGGGTTCCAGTAATGTAATGGAAAGTTTAGGTGTCAAATTCAGTAATGATTCCGATTTCTTAAAGAAATGTGTGGATCAGGCGGGAATTTGTATTCTACACGCTCCACTATTCCATCCTGCTATGAAAAACGTGGGACCTATTCGAAAAGAATTAGGGGTAAGAACCATTTTCAATATTTTGGGACCAATGATTAATCCATCGTTTCCAAAAAATCAATTGTTAGGGGTTTTCAACCTTGAATTGGCTCGAATGTATGCTTATCTGTATCAAAATACCGATAGCAATTTCACGATTGTTCATGCCTTAGACGGCTATGATGAAGTATCTTTAACCGGAGCTACAAAAATTATCACCCATAGCACAGAAAGAATGTTGAATCCAGAAGATTTTGGTGTTCGATTGATACAACAAAGCGAAATCGAAGGCGGAAAAACCGTTGAAGAATCGGCTCAAATGTTCTTGAATATTATTTCCGGAAAAGGTACTGAAGCCCAAAATAATGTGGTTTGTGCCAATGCTGCTATGGCCATTGCTACCGTTACAGGATGCACGCCATTGCAAGGATTTGAACAAGCTAAAGAAAGTTTATTATCAGGAAAAGGATTGACAGCTTTGAAAAAATTACAAGATTTAAGTAAATAAAAAATGAATATACTCGATAGAATCATAGTTGACAAAAAAAGAGAAGTCATTCTTAAGAAATCAATCATTCCGGTTTCCCAACTGGAAGCTTCGGTTTTCTTTGGAAAAAAGACTATTTCTTTAAGTAACAACTTAAGAAACAGCAACTCTGGAATCATTGCCGAGCACAAACGCCGTTCGCCTTCTAAAGCCGAAATTAATTATGGTTTTACGGTAGAAGAAGTGGTTAAAGGATATGAAAGTGCCGGTGCTTGTGGAATTTCGGTTCTTACAGACGGAAAGTATTTCGGAGGTTCTCTGGACGATTTATTGTTAGCCAGAGCTTCTGTAAATATTCCGCTATTGCGAAAAGAATTCATTGTAGATGAATACCAAATTCTGGAAGCCAAAGCTCATGGAGCCGATTTGATTTTGCTAATTGCAGCGGTTTTAACCCGTGAAGAAATCAAATCCTTATCCGAGTTTGCCAAAAGTTTAGGATTGGAAGTTTTATTGGAAGTACACAACCAGGAAGAATTGGAAAAATCAATTATGCCAACATTAGACATGATTGGCGTAAACAACAGAAACTTGAAAACTTTCGAAGTAAGTTTGGATTTCAGCAAGCAATTGGCTGACCAAATTCCGGATGAATTTGTAAAAGTTTCCGAAAGCGGTATCAGTTCTGTTGACGCTATTAACGAATTGAAACCTTACGGCTATAAAGGATTCTTAATTGGCGAAAACTTTATGAAAACGGACAATGCTGGAAAAGCAGCAACGGAGTTTATTGCTCAATTATAATTTTAACCCTAACAGGGTTTAAAACCCTGTTAGGGTTAATTGAAATCAAAAATCTTTGCGGTAAAAAAAATAGAACAAAATGAAAACCAAAATCTGCGGCATGAAATATCCCGATAATATTCTCGAAGTAGGCTCGCTCCTACCCGATTATATGGGATTTATATTTTGGGAAAAATCGGCACGTTATTTTGATGGTGTGATTCCGAATTTGCCTCAATCTATTAAAAAAGTTGGTGTTTTTGTTAATGAAACTGTCGAAAATATTATTGATAAAGTACAAAAACACGATTTGCAAGCCGTACAATTACACGGAAAAGAATCTGTAGAATTTTGTTTAAATTTGAAAACTGAACTTGAAAATCTGAAACTGCTTCAAATTGAAATTATAAAAGTATTTTCGGTTGCTGATGATTTTGATTTCTCAGTACTAGCACCATTTGAAAATGTATGTGACTATTTTCTTTTTGACACCAAAGGAAAATTACCCGGAGGAAACGGAACCACATTTGACTGGAAAGTTTTAGAAAACTATCCTTCGACAAAACCGTTTTTCTTAAGTGGCGGAATAGGAATTGATGAAATAGATGCTGTTAATGAAATTATAAAAACTAATTTGCCCGTTTATGCTATTGATGTAAACAGTAAATTTGAAATAGAACCAGGATTAAAAAACGTACAATTATGTAAAGATGCGCTACAACGCATTGTTACCAATTAAAACATATATGATGTCATACAATGTTGATGAAAAAGGCTATTATGGCCAGTTTGGAGGAGCTTACATTCCTGAAATGTTATATCCAAATGTAGAAGAATTACGCCAACAATATTTAAAAATTACAGCTGAACCAGAATTTAAAGCTGAGTTTGACCAATTATTAAAGGATTATGTAGGTCGTCCTAGTCCGTTGTATTTTGCAAAACGT
>NCET01000487.1 GCA_002280815.1 Flavobacteriales bacterium 32-34-25
GCAACCTGGTTTCACTGGAGCGGGATTACTCCTGCACTTTCTGAATCGGCTGCCGAAGCTTGTTTTGAAGCTATAAAAGTGGCTCACGAATTAGGTTTGACTATTTCTACCGATTTGAATTACCGTTCAAAATTGTGGAATTATGGTAAACAACCTAAAGACGTAATGCCAGAAATGTTGAAATACAGTAACATTATATTAGGCGATATTGATACGGCTAATTTTATGTTAGGTCTTGATAAAGTAGATCCTGATTATCAAAAAGCTGAAACTTTGCCAGCTGTTTACGATACAGTTTTCAAATTGTGTCCTGAATTGAAATACATGGCAACTACTTTGCGTTATTCAGTAAGTGCTTCTCACCAACGCATTGGAGGAATCCTTTATGATGGAAAAGAAGTTTTCAAAGCTGCTGTTCAGGAAGTAACTCCTGTTGTGGACAGAGTAGGTAGTGGTGATGCATTCATGGGAGGTTTAATCTATGGATTGAACGAAGAGCCTTTGGATAAACAAAGAGCATTAAACTTTGCAGTTGCTGCTTGTTGTTTAAAACACACGATTTACGGAGATTATAATTTAATTACTAAAAATGAAATTGAAAAATTACTTGACGGTGATTTTACAGGTAAAGTTTCAAGATAAAAAAAGATAAAATGGCTCAATTTACACGTATAGAAGTTGCTACTGCAATGAAAGAAACAGGGATGATTCCTTTGTTTTTTAGTAATGATCTGGAATTAAGTAAAAATGTTTTGAAAGCTTGTTATGATGGTGGTGCCCGTTTGATGGAGTTTACTGCCAGAGGAGATTTCGCTCACGAAGTTTTTGCTGAATTAACTAAATACGCTATCAAAGAATTACCTGGAATGATAATGGGAGTAGGATCTGTAACTGATGCTGCAGCTGCTTCATTGTATATGCAATTAGGTGCTAATTTTATTGTAACTCCAGTATTTAGAGAAGATATTGCTATTGCTTGTAATCGTAGAAAAGTATTATGGTCTCCGGGTTGTGGTACATTATCAGAAATTGCCAGAGCTGAAGAATTAGGTTGCGAAATTGTAAAATTGTTCCCAGGATTATGCAGGATTAGCTCAAAAAGTAAAAGAAACGATAGCAACTATTGCTGATTTACGTAAAAAATAAAAAATAATACAACCAATTATGTCAGAGGTAATGGAAAAATTAAACAGAAAGAATAGAGGATTAGAGCAATTAAATCCAATAAAAGTAGTACAATTTGGTGAAGGTAACTTTTTAAGAGCTTTTGTTGATTACGCTTTTCAAAGATTAAATAATGAAGTGGATTTCAATGCTGGTATTGCAATGGTTCAGCCATTGGCAGGTGGTATGGTAAACATGATTAATGACCAGGACGGTCTTTATACTTTGTTTATGAACGGAATCAAAAAAGGTGAAAAAATACAAGACATTCAGTTAATTACTAATGTTGTAAAAGGAATCAATCCTTATACTGATTTTGCTGATTATTTGGCTTTAGCCAAAGAAGAAGAACTTCAGTTTATTGTTTCAAATACTACTGAAGCCGGAATTGAATACGTTGCAACGGATACTCCGGATATGCAGCCACCAACTTCATTTCCTGCAAAGTTAACTGTTTTATTATACGAAAGATTCAAACATTTCAATGGTGATGCTGCTAAAGCAGTGACGATTATTCCTTGTGAATTAATTGATTATAATTCAGAAGCTTTGAAAAAATGCATTTTACAATATTGTGAATTATGGAAGTTGGAAGAAGCATTTGTAACTTGGGTTTCTGATGCTTGTACGTACCACAGTACTTTGGTTGACAGAATTGTTCCCGGATATCCAAGAGCCGAAATTGAAGACTACAATAACAAATTAGATTATCAGGATAATTTAATTGTTGCTGCTGAACCATTTTTCCTTTGGGCTATTGAAGGTGGTGATGATTTGAAAGCAAAATTACCTTTCCATAAAACGGATTTAAACGTGAAGATTGTTGACGATATCCGTCCTTTCAAAATGATTAAAGTTCGTATTCTAAACGGAGCGCATACAGCAATGGTTCCTGTTTCTCTTTTATTTGGTAACAAATTAGTAATGGAAACTGTTAATGGAGGTTTTACCGGACCGTTTGTAGATAATGTTATCAGTGAAATTAGTGAAACGCTTCCTATGGATAAAAACGAAATCACTGCTTATGCTGAAGAGGTAATGGATCGTTTTAAAAATCCATTTATCAAACATGCTTTGGCTGATATTGCTTTAAATTCAATCTCAAAATTCAAAGTAAGAGTTTTACCAAGTTTATTAGGATATTATAATGCTAAAGCAAAACTTCCTACTAGTTTAACTTTTTCATTAGCTTGTTTGATCCAATTCTACAAAGGAACTTGGAATAATGAAGCTTTACCTGTAAAAGATACTCCGGAATTAGTTGAAGCATTCAAGCTTTACCTGTAAAAGATACTCCGGAATTAGTTGAAGCATTCAAAAACGCATGGGAATTAAAAGATTTAGATGCTGTTGTGGCTAGCGTTTTAAGTAATACAGCATTTTGGGACGAAGATTTAACTAAAATTAATGGTTTATCTGAAGCTTTAGTGCTAGCTTTAAATGAAATTGATGCCAATGGTGTAGAGCAAGGGTTTATCAATTTTTCTGAAAAAATCTAAGAAGACAAAAAAACAAAAAAATCAAGTTAATTAAGATGCAAAAGAAATTAATAAAAGTAGATCCTTCTGATAATGTGGCTGTAGCTTTAGTAAACCTAGTTGCTGGAGAAACTATTGCATTTGAAGGAGAAGACGTTTTAGTATTATCGGATACTAAAATGAAGCATAAGATTGCAATGGTAGATTTTGAGCCTGGAGATAAAATCTATATGTATGGTGTAATCGTTGGAAAAGCTAGTCAAAAAATTGCTAAAGGTGATGTTATTGCTACTACTAATGTAAAACACGAAAGTGCAAAGGTTTCAGGAAAAACTGAATCTATTGGTTGGACTGTTCCTAATGTTGATAAATGGAAAGATAAAACTTTCAATGGATACCACCGTGAAGACGGACAAGTAGGAACTGAGAATGTTTGGTTGTTCTTCCCATTAGTATTCTGTGAAAACAGAAATATCGAAATCTTAAAAGGAATCTTTGAAAAAGAATTGAAGAAACCAAAGGAAAACGATTATCAATTGTTATTACGTTCTTTGGTAAATTCTGAAACAGGTGCTGCCGATGCAGTTTCAAAATCTACAGAAGTAGATTTGTTCGAAAATATTGAAGTGAAATTTATCCAGCATCAAGGTGGTTGTGGAGGAATTCGTCAGGATTCACACTCTTTGGCTAAACTTTTGGCTGGTTATGTAAATAATCCTAACGTTGCCGGAGCTACTGTATTGAGTTTAGGTTGCCAAAACTTGCAGATCTCTATTTTCCAGGACGCAATGAAGGAAATTAATCCAAACTACAGCAAACCAGTTTTGATTTATGACCAACAACAAATTGGAACAATTGAAGAAATGTTGAGTACTGTAGTAAAAGATTCTTTTGCTGCTATCAAAGAAGCTAATAAAATTGAAAGAAAACCAGCTCCATTATCTAAGCTAACAATTGGTTTAGAGTGTGGTGGTTCTGATGGATTCTCAGGAATTTCTGCAAACCCAACATTAGGGGTGTTATCTGATAAATTAGTTGCTCTTGGAGGAACTACAATTCTTTCTGAATTCCCTGAATTATGTGGAGTGGAGCAGGAATTGGTAAATCGTTGTATCGATGATAAAGACGGACAACGTTTCTTAGACTTAATGAAATGGTATGAGAAAACAGTTGTTGATGCAGGTTCAGGATTTGATATGAATCCTTCTCCGGGTAACATCAAAGATGGTTTGATTACTGATGCTATGAAATCGGCTGGTGCTTCTAAAAAAGGTGGAACTTCACCAATTGTAGGGGTTTATGATTATGGAGAGTATATCAACGAACCAGGATTTACATTATTATGCACTCCAGGAAATGACGTGGAATGTACAACTGCAATGGTAGGTTCAGGAGCGAATATGGTATTGTTTACAACAGGTTTAGGAACTCCAACAGGAAATCCA
>NCET01000488.1 GCA_002280815.1 Flavobacteriales bacterium 32-34-25
TAGCCTCTTTTCTTTTTTCTGTCCAAGGTTTTTCGGCAATATTTTCTCCTGCCAAATGAATTATATAATCCGCTTTCTCAACCGCTTCGGCTTCAATCAGCTGCTTGTCTACATCCCAAGTATAATAGTAGACATTCTCAGTGTTATCCCTTTTATTTCTGCTCAAAATAGAAACCGTATAGCCCTGAGCGATCAACATATTCGTTAAATGCCTCCCTACAAAGCCTGTTCCTCCTGTAATTAAAACATTTTTTTTCATCATAATTGATTTTGACCATCATTCAAATATACGAAGATATTTTGTTTAACATTAACATAAAATAGTTAAACAATTCATTATCTTTATAGTCAAATAAAAAACATATAAAAATGGCAGCTAAAAAAACCAAAATATCAAAAGAAGCTATAATCTCATTGTACATGAATTATGTCTTAGAGCATAGCGAAAAACCCAAATCAGTATATTTATTTGCAAAAACAAATGGCTTTGAAGAAACCGAATTTTATAATTTATTTGGAAATCTGGAATCCATAGAAAAGGAAATTTACAATCAGTTTTTTGATAAAACCATCGAATTATTGCAAAAAGACAACAATTACGAAACATACGATATGCAAAGTAAGCTCCTGAGCTTTTATTTTACTTTTTTCGAATTACTGGCAGCTAATAGAAGTTATGTAAGCATGAGTTTGAATGAAGGTAAAAGTCAGTTAAAAAACCTGATGAAACTTTCGGGATTGAGAACCCATTTTAAAAAATTCATTGGAGACATCACTACGGATGAATTCCGCATTCAGCAAGAAAAAATACAAAATTATCAAGACAAAGCCATTCAGGAAAGCGCCTGGATTCAGTTTTTATTCACCTTAAAATTTTGGTTGGAAGACGGCTCTGCTGCTTTTGAAAAAACAGATATTTTTATAGAAAAATCAGTGAAATTAAGTTTCGAATTACTGAATGTTGGACCTATAAACAGTTTAATCGATTTTGGGAAATTTATTTTTAAAGAAAAAATGCAAGCTAAATAATGAAAACAATAGACTATATACCAACATCAAAAATTGAACGAGCCACAAAACTGGTACAAACTGGAGCTAAAGTTGGCGTGAACTACCTGAAATATTACGGCGAAAAAATGGTCAATTCTGATTTGAGTCGTGATAAACTCAATGAAGACAATGCCGAAGATATTTATGACGGACTGAAAAGTTTAAAAGGAAGTGCGCTAAAAGTAGCTCAAATGTTAAGCATGGACAAGAATTTTCTACCACAGGCTTATGTGGAGAAATTTTCTTTGTCTCAATTTTCAGTTCCTCCCCTTTCGGCTCCTTTGGTATTAAAAACCTTCAAGAATAATTTTGGTAAAACCCCTTATGAAATTTTTGACGAATTTAATCCAAATTCGGTTAACGCGGCAAGCATTGGTCAGGTGCATTTGGCGGTAAAAAACAACAAAAAACTGGCGGTAAAAATCCAATATCCGGGTGTTGCCAATAGCATTTCGTCCGATTTGGCTTTAGTAAAACCAATAGCAATCCGAATGTTCAATATTCAAGGAAAAGATTCTGATAAATATTTCAAAGAAGTAGAAGACAAATTGATTGAGGAAACCAATTATTTATTGGAACTCAAACAAAGCCAGGAAGTTGTTGATGCTTGCCGAAAAATTGAAAATCTGGTTTTTCCGGAGTATTATCCTGAAT
>NCET01000489.1 GCA_002280815.1 Flavobacteriales bacterium 32-34-25
GTTTATGATGGTTTAATCTGATGGTTTATGATATAAAAAAAGTCCCAAAATTTTTCGGGACTTTTTTACTTTTTATAATGAAGTGATTTTCTTTAAATCGGCTACTGTAGCAATTGGATCGGCAGCGCCAAAAACATAGCTTCCGGCTACCAGAACATCAGCTCCGGCCTCTACTAATTGAGCGGCGTTTTTATTAGTAACTCCACCGTCAATTTCGATAATGGTTGAAGCTCCTTTTTTGTTGATTAAAGCTTTTAGTTTTCTGATTTTATCGTAGGTGTTTTCAATGAAAGATTGTCCTCCAAAACCAGGATTCACACTCATGATACAAACTAAGTCAATGTCGTTGATTACATCTTCCAGTAAATCAACATTAGTATGTGGATTTAAAGCTACTCCAGCTTTCATTCCTTCAGCTTTGATGGCTTGTAGGGTTCTGTGCAAATGAGTACAAGCTTCAAGATGAACCGTAAGTACATCGGCTCCTAGTTTTTTGAAGGTTGTAATGTATCTGTCAGGATCAACAATCATCAAGTGTACGTCGATAGTTTTTGTAGCATGTCTTTTGATTGCTTCTAAAACTGGCATTCCAAAAGAGATGTTAGGAACAAAAACACCATCCATGATGTCAATGTGAAACCAGTCTGCCTCACTAGTATTAATCATTTTGATGTCACGTTCTAGATTAGCAAAATCAGCTGCTAATACTGATGGGGCAATAAGTGTGTTTTTCATTATGGTTGTGTTGTGTGTTGAATTTTTTGCAAATGTACAAAATCAAATGTTTTTTCATTCGTTTTTTGATTAATCAACTGCTATGGTTTGTAATGGGAATTGATTAAATAAAAAAAAAACTCCAGTTTTGAGCTGGAGTTTTAAGAGATTAATGCGAGGATTAACCTAAATATGTTTTTAAAATTTTACTTCTAGAAGTATGTTTTAATCTGCGGATTGCTTTTTCTTTAATTTGACGAACACGCTCACGAGTTAGGTCGAAAGTTTCTCCAATTTCTTCCAGAGTCATTGGGTGTTGATCACCAAGACCAAAATACAAACGAACTACATCAGCCTCACGAGGAGTTAATGTTTCTAGTGAACGTTCGATTTCGGTACGTAAGGATTCGTGAATTAATTCTCTGTCTGGATTTGGTGATTCACCTGAACGCAATACGTCATAAAGGTTAGAATCTTCTCCTTCAACAAGAGGTGCATCCATGGATAAGTGACGACCAGAGTTTTTCATAGACTCTTTTACATCATTTACAGTCATGTCCAGTTCTTTGGCAATTTCTTCAGCAGAAGGTGGACGCTCATTAGATTGCTCTAATAATGCATACATTTTGTTGATTTTATTGATAGAACCAATTTTATTTAAAGGCAAACGTACAATACGAGATTGTTCAGCTAAAGCTTGTAAAATAGATTGACGAATCCACCATACAGCGTAAGAGATAAATTTGAAACCACGAGTTTCATCAAAACGTTGAGCCGCTTTAATTAAACCTAAGTTTCCTTCGTTAATTAAATCAGGAAGTGTTAATCCTTGATTTTGATATTGTTTTGCTACCGAAACAACGAAACGTAAATTGGCTTTTGTTAATTTTTCAAGAGCTCTTTGATCTCCAGCTTTGATGCGTTGTGCTAATTCTACTTCTTCGTCGGCAGTAATAAGGTCAACTTTTCCAATTTCTTGTAAATATTTG
>NCET01000113.1 GCA_002280815.1 Flavobacteriales bacterium 32-34-25
TTTAGAAAAAGATGATTTTTTCAAAAATCCGCAGGAATATGAAAGCAATTTTGAGCGTTTTACCAAAGTTTCTGAAGTGGTAATTACGGCACATTTTCATGCCAATGAAGCGCCTCAAATTCTAACTAAAGAAATGCTGCAATCTAAGGATTGTAAAATAAAAGTAGTTGCCGATATTTCTTGTGATGTTAATGGACCAATTGCTTGCACCTTGCGTTCGTCAACTATCGAAGAACCTTATTATGGTTATTTACCAATAGAAAATAAGGAAGTAGATGTGTTTCATCCTGCTGCCATTGTGGTTATGGCAGTTGATAATTTGCCTTGTACATTGCCTAAAGACTCCAGCGAAGGTTTTGGAGAAATGTTTCTGGAGCATGTAATTCCCGCTTTTTTCAATGGTGATAAAGATGGGATTTTACAAAGAGCTAAAATCACCGAAAATGGTAAATTAACGCCTAGATTTAGTTATTTACAGGATTTTGTAGATTCTCAATAACTTTAAAAAAATTAACCGCAAAGTGCGCAAGGTTTTTCTGTTGCTTGTGTTGAGAAACCGCAAAGTACACAAAGCTTTGCGCACTTTGCATTTTTTTAAAATTTAACTATAAAATATCTTAGCGTACTTTGCGGTAAAAAATATAAGCAGCTTATACCATGTCTTCTGGTTTTACCCAAGCATCAAAATCTTCAGCAGATACATAACCCAAACGAACGGCTTCTTCTTTTAGAGTCGTTCCGTTTTTATGAGCCGTTTGCGCAATTTCGGCAGCTTTGTAATAACCAATTTTTGTGTTTAATGCGGTAACTAACATCAACGAATTGTCTACTAATTCTTTAATTCGTTTATAATTAGGTTCAATACCCTGAGCGCAATGTTCGTTAAAGGAAACGCAGGCATCGCCCAGCAATCGAGCCGATTGTAGAAAGTTGGCAGCCATCAAAGGTTTGAAAACATTCAATTCATAATGACCTTGCATTCCGCCAACGCTAATAGCAACATCATTCCCCATAATTTGGGCGCAAACCATCGTTAAGGCTTCACATTGCGTTGGATTTACTTTTCCAGGCATAATAGAAGAGCCGGGTTCGTTTTCAGGGATCAGGATTTCTCCAATTCCCGAGCGTGGTCCCGAAGCCAGCATTCGGATATCATTAGCAATTTTGTTTAAAGAAACCGCCAGTTGTTTCAAAGCTCCATGCGATTCTACAATAGCGTCATGAGCGGCAAGTGCTTCAAATTTATTCTCGGCAGTTACAAATGGAAGTCCAGTAAATTCTGCAATGTATTCGGCTACTTTTACATCATAACCTTCGGGAGTGTTTAATCCTGTTCCTACGGCAGTCCCGCCTAAAGCGATTTCGGATAAATGTGTCAAGGTGTTTTTTAGTGCTTTAATACCATGATTTAATTGGGCTACATAACCTGAAAGTTCCTGTCCTAATGTCAGCGGAGTGGCATCCATTAAATGTGTGCGACCAATTTTTACTACAGCTGCGAATTCTTTTGCTTTAGCATCTAATGTGTTTTTTAGTTTTTCAACTCCCGGAATTGTGATATCAATGATAGCTTTGTAAGCTGCAATGTGCATGGCTGTAGGGAAGGTGTCATTAGACGACTGTGATTTGTTGACATCGTCATTGGCTTTTATAAATTGTTCTCCCTGTCCAATTTCAAATCCTTTTAATACTTGGGCACGGTTAGCAATCACTTCGTTTAGGTTCATGTTGCTTTGCGTTCCGGAACCCGTTTGCCAAATGACCAATGGAAATTGCTCGTCTAATTCTCCAGCAAGAATTTCATCGCAAACAATGGCAATGGCATCTCTTTTTTCAGTTGATAAAACGCCCAAATCACAATTGGTGTAAGCAGCTGCTTTTTTAAGATAAGCAAAACCATAGATAATTTCCTTTGGCATTGAAGCTGATGATCCGATTTTGAAGTTGTTTCGGGAACGTTCGGTTTGTGCTCCCCAGTATTTATCGGCTGGGACTTGTACTTCGCCCATGGTGTCTTTTTCGATTCGGTATTTCATAGTTGTCGATTATTTAATGATTTTTTAGAAAATAAGTTCTTGATGAAAACTATTGCCATAGCCCTGACCTGTCTGCCGACAGGCAGGTGGGAACGGCATCCTTTTATGTCTTTCTTTAAGACATAAAAGATAGAGTGGACAGCAGGAAATAGCTCCTCAAAACAAAATGCAGCTTAAATGTACGCATAAATGTATTTTTATGAAAATTGGCTGTTGTTTTTATTGCTAAGAAAAAAATTAACTGTTACATTTGTGGCTACATTCAAAATTCCGGAAAACATGTTTGAATTTTCACAGTATTTAGGCTTTTTACTTTTCTTAACCATCCTTACTATGGGGTTTTGGTTAATGTTTTTTCTAGTTAGTTTCGTATCCTATTGGGTAGGAGGTGCTGCTTGGGAAAGATTCAAAGAAAAGAGAGCAAAAAAACAATAATCTCATCAATTGAGGTTGTTCAATAAAAAAGGATTCGTGAAAGCGAATCCTTTTTTTATTCTAAAAAATCAAATTCCAATAAAAAAAATCCAAATTCCAAACTTTTACATTTGGAATTTGGAATTTTTTTATTGGAGTTTATTATATGTTATCCAGGGAATTCTCCGCCTTCATCGCCTCCGTTATTTTTAGGAGCATTTTTTTCCTTATCGGTTTTCTTCATGTTCAATCGGTAAGTGAATGACAAGTTAATTTGTCTTTTTCTCCATTGAAATTCATTGTAAGAAGAAACATTGTCTAAATTAGTTTCTGACATCATTTTTCTCGAATTAAAAAGGTCACTAACATTCAATGCAATTGTTGCCTTGTCTTTCAAAATGTCTTTACTGAAAGCCATATTAATAACATAATTCCCTAAGTTTTTACCTTGAGCTGTTGTTCTTGGTCCAAAATACATTCCGGATAATTGCCAATCTACTTTTGCAGGAAGCGTTAAACGAGAGCTCACTCTGGTGAACCAAGAAAAAGTTTCGTTGTCTAGCTTTTGAGTTTGTTCTACCTCGTTAATATCTAGATAGGTATTTTCTCCTGTTGTTTTAGAATTGAAAAGGTTGAAACTACTGTTTAATTTCCAAATTTTTAATGGACTGTAGTTTAATGTAAATTCGAAACCAATTTTTTGTTCCCTTCCTAGATTGACAGGAGTACTTAAAATTACTGGTGTTTCTGTTAATACAGGATTATTAATATTGTCATCTGTATTGTCTACCATTTCTTCTACAACGTCTCCATTTGGATAACGTACAAAAGTGAATACGTTTTTAGTATTTTCATAATACAACGAGGTATTGAAAGTTACTTTTTCCCATTTTTTAAGGTATCCAATGTCAAATTTGTCGGTAAACGAAGGATCTAAGTCTGGATTTCCTTGAAAGATGTTAATGTTACTAGAATAGTTAGTTGCTGGATTTAAGAAACGTCCTCTAGGTCTGGATAAACGTTTACTATAACTTAAAGAAACACTGCTTTCGTCAGATAGTTCATAGTTTACAAAGGCACTAGGAAATAAATTGTTGTATTTCTTAGTATTATAGGAAGGATTAGGTTCATCTAATAAATTAATATCAATTTTTGTGTCTTCCCAACGCAAGCCAAACAAGTAAGAGAATTTATTTACTTTAAAACCATATTGCGTATAAAGTGCATTGATTCTTTCTTTGTACTCTAAAGTATTGGATAAATTAGAATCAATTGTACCATTGTTATTAATGCTGTAAATGTTATCTAGGTTGTTGAAATTTCCTTTGTAACCAGCTTCAAACTGTCCACCTTCTCCAATAGGTAAAACATAATCTGCCTGCAATTGCAATTGATTTTGTTTTTCGTTATTGATTGTAATATCATTATTAGGAGCATTAGTGCTTCCTAAAACTTGATCTGTTATGGTCGCATTTTCAAAATCTTTTTCTGTAGCATAAGAAGCATCAATAGTTAATTTGTGTCCCTTATCATTAAAGTTTTTTAGAAAATTTGAAGCAAATTCTACATTTTCTCCAGAATCAAATCCGTCATTAATACGTTCACGAGTTGAAGTGAAGATTCTATTTGCATCATAATTATTATATTTTACAATGTCATTTGTATTTCCTCTGTTGTCACGGTAGCTAACGGAATTCGTCCAGAAAGTATTAGGAGCAACAGTCCATTCTATACCAGTTTTTGTAGATATTCCTTTTCTTAAACGTTCAGTGTTTTTAGTCTCATCAATATATTTAGAGATGATATCATCAGAATCAAAATAAGTAGAATTGGTTTTTCCAGCTCCTTGACTTGTTCTGTAATCGTATCCGGTAGAAGTAAAAAAGTTTAATTTTTCGGTTTTATAATTCAAATTAGCACTTGCTCCATAAGTTTCAGGATTTCCTATTGAAGCAATAAAACTTCCGTTGAAACCTAAGTTTTTACCTTTTTTCAAAACAATATTCAAGATACCAGCACCACCTTCGGCATCATAACGAGCCGATGGATTTGTGATAACTTCTACTTTGTCAATAGCATCAGCTGGAATTTGGCGTAAAGCCTCAGCCATATTTAAGGCATTCGAAGGGCGTCCGTCAATAAAAATACGCACGTTTTCGTTTCCACGCAAACTAACATTTCCTTCCACATCTACCGAAACTGAAGGTACATTTTCTAAAACATCACTTACGGTTCCACCTTTTACAATCATGTCCTGACCTACGTTGTAGACTTTTTTGTCCAACTTAATTTCGACAGTTGATTTTTCGGCACGAACCACTACTTCGTTCAATTGTGCTGCATCTTCAACTAGTCCAATTGTCCCTAAATCAGTGTTTTTATCCAGCTTGCGTTGGTTGTAAACAATGGCTTTAAAAGAAATAAATTCGATTTTGATATTGTAAGTTCCAGGTGCGACTTCTATAGAAAAACTACCTTTAGGATTGGTAATTCCGCCAGCAATTATTTTTGGATTAGTAGCATCTGTAATAGTTACTGTAGCGTATTCTAGAGGTTGTTTAGTTGTTTTTTCAATTACAGTCCCAGAAATTTTTACTTTTTCCTTAGGTGGATCAATTACAGGATCTCCTATTTTGGCAAAACTACTCAGGCAAGTAAAAACTAAGGTGAGACTTAAAATAAATCTTAATGATTGTCGCATTTTTTAAAATTTTATGTTTGTGTTAAGAATCCAAAAAGGGATTTTGGTTTAATAGTGATATATTAAATTAATGTTAAAATGACTATTGTACTTTAAAAAACGCTTCTATTTTATCCATTTCCCTTGCTATGATAGCTTTGTTTTCTTTGATAATGATAGGTCTTTCTATTAAAATTGGGTTTTCAACCATAGCCTGAATTATGGCTTCGTCAGTTAGATTTTGACCTTTGAATTGTTCTATCCAAATTTTTTCTTTTTGACGAACTAAGTCTATAGGCTTGATATTTAGTTTTTGAAGTAAATTCTTAAGTTCTTCAGCACTAGGTGCTTCTTCTAAATATTTGATGATTTTATATTCCTGATTGCTGTTTTCTAAAAAAGCCAGACAATTTCTTGATTTTCCACATCGTGGGTTGTGATATACTTCAATCATGAGTATTATTTTTATAGTTTAAAATAAAAAGGGTAATTTCGAAGAGACAAAAATAGCTTTTGAAAGTTTAATAGTACTACTTTAATTCATAAAATAGATGTTTGTAGAACAAGGTATTCGTTTAGAGAATAAATTTTGGAAATATATATTGGGATCAGTATTTATTATTACAGCATCTTTTGTGGGACAAATTCCATTAGTCCTAGCAGTTATTAGTAAAACAATTCTAAAAGGAGCAACTTATCCGACAACAAATGAGGGAATCATGCACTTTTTTGAACCGAATGTGACTCTTTTTTTAATTCTGATTTCGTTTGTGTTTGCATTAGCCGGAATTTATTTTGTGGTCTGATTTCGTTTGTGTTTGCATTAGCCGGAATTTATTTTGTGGTGAAATATTTGCATCAGCAAACCATGCTTTCAATAACTACTTCCCGAAAAAAAGTCGATTGGAATAGAGTTTTCTTTTCGTTTGGACTTTGGGCTGCGTTTTCGATTGTCTCTACTTTGGTCTTTTATTTCTTTAATCCAAGCTTGTATCTTTTACAATTTAAACCCATTCCTTTTGCTATTTTGTTTCTTATTGCTGTGGCGCTGGTTCCTATCCAAACGAGTACAGAAGAATATGTTTTTAGGAGTTATTTGATGCAAGGTTTTGGAAATTTGGCACAAAATAAATGGTTTCCTTTGTTGATGACCTCTGTGATTTTTGGAGCAATGCATCTTTTTAATCCCGAAGTTTCTAAAATGGGAAATATCATTTTTGTCTATTACATTGGTACGGGATTGTTTTTAGGCATCATTACTTTAATGGACGAAGGTCTGGAATTGGCTTTAGGTTTTCATGCTGCCAATAATCTTGTTGGCGCTTTGTTAATCACTTCAGATTGGTCGGCTTTTCAAACGCATTCTATTTTCAAAGACATCTCAGAACCTCAAGCAGGATTTGACGTTATCTTGCCAGTAGTACTAATTTACCCAATACTTTTATTTATTTTTAGTAGAAAATACCAATGGACTGATTGGAAAGAAAAATTAACTGGAAAAATCAATGTAAAGAATTAATTCATGAGGAAAGTTACTTATAAAAACATTCATAATTTTTTTAAATTCAACGGCGTTCATTTTGATAGAAAAGAAATGCGAGTGGCAGCCTATTATTTAATTAAAGAAGGTGAGCTGCACGAAAAAGCCATTGGCGAATTTTTACTCGATTGGTTTGATACTAAATCCTATATCGATTTACAGACTTCAGGCACTACGGGAACTCCTAAAATGATTCGGAAAAACAAACAGGCTTTGGTTAATTCGGCATTAGCAACGGGAGATTTTTTCGAATTAAAACCAGGAGATACAGCTTTGTGTTGTTTGCCTGTTCAGTTTATTGCAGGAAAAATGATGCTGGTAAGAAGTATGATTTTGGGTTTAAAGATTGATTTTGTTTCGCCAAATTCAGAACCTTTGACGCATTTGGATAAAAAGTACGATTTTGTAGCTATGGTACCTTTGCAAGTAGAAAACTCTTTAGACGAATTACATAAGGTTAAAAAACTCATTATTGGCGGAGCAAAAATGAATGATTCTTTAGCAAAAAAACTGATGAATACTAGCACCCAAGTTTATGAAACCTACGGAATGACCGAAACCATTACCCATATTGCGGCTAAGAAAATAGGAGAGGAGGCTTTTTCTCTTTTGCCCAATGTAAGTATTTCTCAAAACGAAAAGGATTGTTTGGTAATTGATGCGCCACAACTTAGTGACGAACGCTTGATTACGAATGATTTGGTCGAAATCATTAATGATCACCAATTTGTACTTTTGGGACGAATTGATAATGTGGTGAATAGCGGCGGTGTAAAACTAATTCCTGAAAAAATTGAAGAAAAATTAGCCGAAGCAATTTCTAGTCGTTTTTTTGTGGGCGGAATTTCAGATGCTGTTTTAGGAGAAAAATTAGTTTTAGTTATCGAAGGAAAAAAGCAAGATCTAGATGAAGCTATTTTTACTAGTTTGGATAAATTCGAAAAGCCAAAAGCGGTATTTTTTGTTCCAGAATTTGAAACGACAGCTAGTGGAAAAGTAAAAAGAAAAGCGATTTTGAAAGCTTTAGAATAACATTCAGTTGGTCTCAAATAGAATTAAAACTATATACTTCAGTGCATTTCTATTTAGCTTCTAAAAAATGTTCACACCGCAAATTCGCAAATTTTAAAATATTAATTATTCAAATAATTTGCGAATTTGCGGTAAATATTTACTGTACAATAGTGGTTTATTTGTGTTCTATAATTTCGGCATTGAGTTTGTCAACTTTCAGTAAGCCAATTTTTTTATTGATTATTTTGATTACGCCTTCTTTTTTTAAACTCGAAAGAATACGCGTAACTTGTTCATCAGTAGTTCCAGCAAAATCAGCGATTTCTTTTCGAGAAAGATTGATGTTCAGTAAGTTATTGGTGTGGCCGAATTTTTTAAGTAAATACAATAAGATGTCTATTACTCTTTCTCGCACATTCATTTGGGCAATTTTTTTGACTCTGTTTTCGCTTTTATTCAATTCTTCTGCATAAAAAAGCATCATATCATAAGTGAATTCCGGAATCGATTTTAGAATGGAATGCATTACATCATTACTAAAATTACACAAAACGGTATCTTCAATTGCCGAAGCGGCAACTAAATAACGATTGCTAGTTCCAAAACCCCTGAATCCCAAAGTATCTCCATCGGTTGTAAGACGAACAATTTGCTCTTTGCCATAAATACCTGTTTTTAAAACCTTTACTTTTCCTTTGAAAATAAAATATAATCCTTGCATAGGAGCACCTTCAATCATGAATTGTTGTCCTTTCTTGCAGGTATAATTGGTTTTTTCTAAAACAAAATCTTGCATCTTTTCCAGGTGCAAATGTTTTTTTATAAAACAATTGCTGTTGATACAGTTGGCACAGTCAGTAGTAATTCCTCTCATTTGTTCTTTATTTGATGAGTTGAACTCAGGTTTTGAATACAACAAATGTAAGTTAAAAATAAGTATTAATACGTATTTTTGAAACTAAATTACTTAGAGGTGAGTATTTTTATAGATTTAGAAATAGAGTTGCTGCTTTTTGCAGGAATCTTATTTTTTTAGATTAAAAATATGTCAGATTGTTATTGTGGTTTATTCTTGTTCCAATTCTTCATACATTTTTAATAACTGATTAACCGTATTCCAGTTCCGAATGGTAGCAATAAGATTTAGTCTTTTTTCGATGTATTTTTGGTCTAATCTGGTTTTTCCAGCCGAAACAGCATATTTAATATAAATTCTGTTTTTGTCAATATGCACTTCATCTGGTTTTACGGCACTCATTTTCAAGTCGTGAATGCGGTCTTTGTGCAATTCCATCGAAGTAAAAGCTACGTACAGTTTTTTAGTATCGACTTCTTTTTCTTTTAAAAAGAGATTGTTGCTCAAACAGGAAGTTAAATCTTCTTTATTAATTACTACTATAGGAACATCATGCCCAAAGGTTTTGAAAATTTCTTGTTTGATTTTAAAACCTACTGCGGCTGGATTTTCTTCTTCGGTAGTTACAAATACATTTCCGGTTTGGATGTACGTTTTTACATTAGTTAATCCAATGTTTTCCAGCATTTTTTGCAAGGCATCCATTTTCATCATGTTGTGCCCGGAAACGTTAATCCCGCGAAGTAAAGCTAGGTGTGTAGTCATAATTGAATTATTGTAAAAGTAAATCTAAGTTAGCTATATCATCAAATAAAGGAATATTCATTTGCTGTAAAGCATCAAAATTAGCGTGATTTGTAAAACCAAAAACGTCAAAACCTCCTGTTAAAGCCGCTTGAACACCTGCAGGACTGTCTTCGATAACAACACAATCTTTGACTTCAAAGCCCATTGTTTTGGCTGCGTGAAGATACAATTCGGGATTGGGTTTCCAGCTATTGATATCGTAAGCGCTAAAAATAGCTTCTTCAAATTTATCAATCAGTTTTGTGGTGGTTAGGTTAAGTCTAATTTTATCGGCTGGACCATTGGAAGCCACCGCAATTGGAACGTTGACTTTTGCTAATAATTCATGAATTCCTTTTACAGGTTTTAAATCTTTTTGAAAAGCTTTAAAAGTGCGTACTCTGAATTCCTCTTCAAAATCCGAAGGTAATTTTTTGTTAGCCAATTCAGCGATGTAGTCGAAACAAAATTCAAGTGATTTTCCTAAAAATAATTGATGGGCATAATTTTCATCGATGATTGCTCCATGCGATTTTGCCATGCTGACTAAGGTTCCAATCGAAATTTCTTCGCTATCGACTAGTACGCCATCGCAATCAAAAATGATACATTTGTATTTCATGTTTTTGTTGTTTTAAACTAATTTAGAAAGTGGAACACAGATAAAACAAGTGTAACGAAGCGGATAATTCCATTAAATTTGATTATAGTCACAAAGTTATGATGATGGCTATTTATTTTTCTTCAATAAATTTTGGAATTATCAGAAATACAGATCCGATTACAAATAAAATTATGTTTATTTTCGAAAAAAAGATAATACTTTTTTCCCAAGTTTTTAATTCTTTTATTTCCTCAGAATAAATTTTCCAATTATTTGAATATTCTTCAAAATTGATAGTGCCAGAAACACCAGATTCTGGATGATTTTGTGAATAATCATTTTGTATAATTCGCCACAATGTATCAAGTTTATCGTGTAATTGATAGTATTGAGTATCGTTTAATGAACTTTGTAAATCATTTTGAAATAGTTGCAAGAAAAATGATAGTAAAATCAATAGTAATCCAATTCCCTCAAGCTTATTTAATGTACTTCGTTTAGATTTCATTCTTATTTATGATTATAAAAGTTCCAATAATTCTAATGGATGATTGATGATGGATTGAGCACCTTCTGCAAGTAATTCTTCTTTTGGTCGATAACCCCAAAGTACACCAACGGCATACATATTGGCGTTTTTTGCCGTTTGCATATCGATACCTGAATCGCCAACATAAAGGAATTCTTCAACAGAAAAACCTAAATCGTTGCTGATTTCAATAGCGGCGGCTGGATTTGGCTTTTTGGTAGCTTCACTTTTTAAACCCATTACAATTTCAAAATAATCAGGAAATAAAGAAAGTCCAATTTTCTTAGTCAATTCATCGGCCTTATTGGATAAAATAGCTAGTTTGATATTTCTGGATTTTAATTCATCCAACAGTTCTATAATTCCGTCATAAGCTATTGTTTTGTTGGTACAATTCTCGCGGTAATTTGTCATCATGGCTTGAAAAACATTTTCGATAATGGCTTCGTCTTTATGAATTTCAGGAATCGCTTTGGTAACCAAATTTCGAAGTCCACTACCAATAAAATCATTAATTACAGCATAACTATGCGTAGGGAAATTGCGTTCTTGAAGTACTTTATTAATTGAATCGGCGATGTCTATAAGTGAGTTGACTAGAGTTCCGTCTAGGTCGAAGAGTACTGCTTTAAATTTCATTTTTTATTATTTGTATTGGGGATAATAATTTTAACCGCAAAGTTCGCTAAGTTTTTCGCTAAGTTCACAAAGTTTCAGCTAAAAAAAGTTTCACACAGATTATTTCTGCCTTTGGTAGATTCGTGTAATTCGTGTGGAAACCTAACGTCTTATTTTTTGTCCACCACAATTCGGTTTTCTCTATTGGCTAATTCCCAGGCAATGTTAAAAGCAAGTTGGGTTCTTTTAGTCAATGCATCGTATTCAATTTTGTCAGCTGTGTCGGTTTTTCGGTGATAATCGGCATGAACACCATTAAAAATAAATACAGATGGAATATTGTTTTTAGCAAAGTTGTAATGGTCAGAACGGCGGTAGAAATTGTTAGGATCATTCAGAGCATTGAATCTAAAATCCAAATCCAGATGAACGTATTTTTCGTTTACCGCTGTACAAATTTGATGTAACTCGCTCGAAAGTCGGTCTGCTCCAATTAAATAAACGTAATTGTTTGTGTTAGGGTGAATCTCGTCACGACGTCCTATCATGTCAATATTGATATTGGCAACCGTATTTTTTAGAGGAAACAAAGGATTTTCGGTATAATAACGCGAACCGTGTAAACCGTGTTCTTCGGCGGTAACATGAAGTAATAAAATAGAACGTTTTGGGCCGTGGCCTTCTTTTTTAGCCAATTGAAAAGCCTGAGCCATTTCGAGTAAAGCTACAGTTCCAGAAGCATCGTCATCGGCTCCATTAAAAATAGCATCATTTTTAGTTCCTACATGATCGTAATGAGCTGAGATTACAATAATTTCATCTGGTTTTTCAGAGCCTTCTATGTAAGCCCAGATATTTTCGGAATCAGCTAATTTTTCATTGCGTTTGGCATTCAAAAAAGCTTCAGGAACGTGTTGGTAATAATCCTGAGCACCTTTTGGAAAAGAGATGTTGTCTTTTTGATATTGATTAATCAAGTATTTACCCGCCTTTTTTTGACCTATTGAACCCGTTTCACGACCTTGCATCGAATCGCTGGCTACAATATAAAGATGAGTTTTTAATTCTTCAGCAGTAATGGTGTTGCTGTATTTCGTTGGGGAAAATAGGCTTTTAGTAGCTGTTTCTTTAGTACTTTGACAAGAGGCTATACAGCTAAAAGCAAGGAAGTAAATTATTTTTTTCATTTATGTATAAATGCTTTATGTTTTTGTATTTAGTAATTATTTTAAAATTTGATACTATGTTTTTTACAATACCATTTAGGATCACAATCTGTAAGGATACAACCTCCTAAATAAACTTTACTTTTTTTTGCTTTTTTGACTAAATTCTCTCTAGGTAAACCATAAACTATAGGGATTAATTTGTCGCTATGATTTTTAGGACAGACTTTTACAGATTCTTTACAGGGGCTTGGGTAAACAAATTCAAAGATTTTATTATTTTTATTAAAATGGAATTCTTGGTTAACATAAGTTTCGTAATCAATGTATTTAAGTTTGAATTCGTAGATACCAAATTTAACATTTTTAATACTGAAATCACCATCAATATCTGTCTGAGACTTATAAACAACTTTTTCATTTTGGCTTAATTCAACTATTACACCTGGGAAATTTGCTCCATCGTGTCTGTCGCTAACATGTCCTCTAAAATTATCTTTTTGGGAGTATGCTGAGAAAAACATTAAAAAGAATATCAAGTTTTTCATAATTTAAATTAAGTGTTTTTTAGATTGTTACTAACAATTAAATAAGGGTATATTCACAAATATCTGAAAAATTTATTTAATAAATAAGAATTAACTATTCCTTAGTAAAACTTCTTTTCTATCGACTTAAAAACAGCGCAATTGTCTTCTTTTATTGGTGTTCGAACTCTTTGACTAAGGTTTTGATAGGCGGCAAAATATGCGTAATTTTGTAGACTTAGAATATAATATAAAAATCATGGAACAAATACAGCAAATACTCTCTTCAAAATCAGAAGCCTTAATTAATAAAGAAAACAATTATGGGGCGCATAATTACCATCCGCTACCTGTAGTTTTAGATAGAGGAGAAGGAGTATTTGTTTGGGATGTTGATGGGAAAAAGTATTATGATTTTTTATCAGCCTATTCAGCAGTAAATCAAGGACATTGCCATCCTAAAATTGTAAGAGCAATGGTGCAACAAGCACAAAAACTGACTTTAACTTCCCGTGCTTTTTATAATGACCAATTAGGTGTTTATGAAGAATATGTAACTAATTATTTTGGTTTTGATAAAGTATTGCCAATGAATACAGGTGCCGAAGCGGTAGAAACGGCTTTGAAACTGTGTAGAAAATGGGCGTATGAAGTAAAAAAAATTCATGAAAATCAAGCGCAAATTATTGTTTGCGAAAATAATTTCCACGGAAGAACGACGACTATTATTTCGTTTTCAAATGACGAAACAGCTCGCAAGAGTTTTGGTCCTTTTACCGAAGGGTTTATAAAAATAGAATATGATAATCTGGATGCTTTA
>NCET01000490.1 GCA_002280815.1 Flavobacteriales bacterium 32-34-25
ATGGATGAAGGTTTTACGACTTATGTACAGAATGTAGTGACCAATGAAATGGCGGTTAAAAAAGTAGAAAATCCGTTTAAGCAAAATTATGTGGCTTATGCAAATTTAGTAAATACGGGCAAAGAGCAGCCGCAAACCACACATGCTGATCGTTATGATGAGAACAGACCGTATAGTATTTCGTCATACATTAAAGGAAGTATTTTCTTGTCGCAGTTGGGATATTTAATTGGTCAGGATAATTTAGCTAAGACGATTAAAAGATATTATCAGGAATTTAAATTCAAGCATCCTACGCCCAATGACATTAAGCGAACTGCCGAACGCGTTTCGGGAGCTGAATTGGATTGGTATTTGACCGATTGGACACAAACCACAAATACCATCGATTACGGAATCACAGCAGTGAAAGACAATGACGAAAATACTATGGTGAGTTTAGAACGAATAGGCAGAATGCCCATGCCGATTGACTTGCAAGTAGAATATGTGGATGGAACAGTGGAAAGTTTTTATATTCCGTTGCGAATGCTATTTTTTGTAAAAGAAAATCCCAATCCTGAAATTAAAAGAACGGTCTTGAGTGATTGGGCTTGGGCAAATCCGAAATATGAATTGAGAATTGAAAAACCTAAAAGCGCAATTAAAAAAATCACCATTGATCCAAGCAGTTTAATGGCCGATGTGAAATTGGATAATAATGCTTTTGAGGTGAAATAAGTTTTTTGCGTTAGAAGTGATTCGCTCGAGTTCGTCTATTCGAGTGAATTTTTAGAAAATGCGAATAGCTTTTTCGGAAAATTTGTATCGAGAACCATTTTTAATAACTTTTATCTTTTAAGGAACTCTTTCTAGAGCTGGTTATTATTGGAAAAAAAGTTTTGATTTTCATTATCTCAATCTCTTGGAAATTATCAGTTAATATTTTATCTATTTGATTGGAATGTAAACAAGTGATAATAATTTCTTCATTATCAATTAATTCCAACTTGCAAAAGTAATAACTTTCGAAAGCAAAATTTCTAAATCCACTATCTTTTGATCCATTCATAAAAATAGATATTTTTATAATTTGATTGGATTCTATAATTTTTTCTTTACCATTTGATAGGTATATTAACCTGTTTGGGTTTATTATAAAACTATTACAAGAGCTTTTGATGTAATAATTAATATGGATAATAAACACAGGTAAAAAATACATAATAAAAAAGTAAACTAATAAATATTTTACTATAAATATAGTTAACTCATTGTACATTATAATCATCAAGATTAAACACACCAATAATGCATAAATTAGATTTTTTAGCATTTTTAAATGGTTTAACATTTTAATTGAAATTCTCATCTGTGATTATTCATTAAATTTGAATTCATAAATATTGTATTAGCAAAATGATTAAAACTATTTCTTAATCTGCAACCCATGCCCACATAAACTTTCAGCAACAAATCTAACAAAAAAGCTTTTAAGTTCTAAAAATTCTTACTTTTATATATTGTAGTTATTTGTCTAATTGAAACTATTTTATCTTTTAAAGAGGTCTTAAGAATATCAATTACTTTGTAACTTTGCGCTTTAATGAAAATACCGATGAAATATAAACTATCCTACTTTCTTTGTTTGCTTGTCCTAATGATTTCTTGTAAAGGAGAAGACAATCAAAAAAGAATTGCCGAAAATGCCAAAGA
>NCET01000114.1 GCA_002280815.1 Flavobacteriales bacterium 32-34-25
TTTATTATGCGTACACCTCGTGGGCGAGAAGTTACCGATAAAGCTTATAAGCATTTAGGGAAAATTAGAAATAATATTCAAGGAGGACTTTTTTAATGAGAAGCTGGAAGAATGAAGCTGGAAGTAGGAAGTATGAAGAGTGGTTTCTTAATCGTGTTTTACTCCCAACTTCCATCTCCCCGCTTCCCACAACATATGTAAAATCATGAGTTTTAAATTCGAAAAATTAATTATCTGGCAGAAATCTATGGATTTTGGTGAAGAGATTAATTCTATTATTAAAGACTTTCCTAAGCATGAAATGTATAATCTTGCGTCTCAAATGTTAAGAGCTTCTGATTCTGTGGCTTTAAATATTTCTGAAGGAGCTATTGAGCAGTCTAATCCTGAATTCAGTAGGTTTTTAGGTTATTCCGTTCGATCGTTAGCTGAAGTTGTTACTTGTTTATATAAAGCAAAAATGAGAGGATATATCAGTAATGAGGTTTTTGATAAATTATATAAAGATTCGTTTGATTTGATGAACATGACTATTGCATTTAAAACGAAATTGAAATAATAATGGCTTCTTCTAACTCCCAACTTCAAGCTTCCCGCTATACTACATTCATAAAATCCGAAGCCAAACGCCTCGGATTTTTGTCTTGTGGTATATCTAAAGCAGGTTTCTTGGAAGAAGAAGCACCACGATTAGAGAATTGGCTGAATAAAAACCATAATGGGCAAATGGCGTATATGGAGAATAATTTCGATAAACGTCTCAATCCGACATTGCTGGTTGATGATGCTAAAAGTGTGGTGTCGCTTTTGCTTAATTATTATCCAGAAAAAGAGCAAATTCAGGATTCATATAAGATTTCGAAATATGCTTATGGTAAGGATTATCACTTTGTTATTAAAGACAAATTGAAGGAATTGCTCTTCTCCATTCAAGAGAATATTGGAGAAGTTTCTGGTCGTGTTTTTGTGGATTCTGCTCCTGTTTTAGACAAAGCCTGGGCTGCTAAAAGTGGTTTGGGGTGGATTGGGAAAAACAGTAATCTATTGACGCAAAAAGTAGGCTCTTTTTATTTTATAGCCGAATTGATTATCGATTTGGATTTAGAATACGATTATGCAACTACAGATCATTGCGGAAGTTGTACCGCTTGTATTGATGCTTGTCCTACACAGGCAATTGTTGCTCCCTATATTGTGGATGGAAGTAAATGTATTTCGTATTTTACAATAGAACTCAAAGAAAATATTCCTACTGAAATGAGAGGTCATTTTGATGATTGGGTTTTTGGTTGTGATACTTGTCAGGACGTTTGTCCGTGGAATCGATTTTCGAAAAGTCATAACGAACCTTTGTTTAATCCCAATCCTGCTTTGCTTTCGATGACTAAAAAAGATTGGGAAGAAATGACCGAAGAAACTTTTAAAATTGTTTTTAAAGATTCAGCTGTTAAAAGAACTAAGTTTCAAGGATTGAGTAGAAATGTTAATTTTTTAAAATAATGATAAATTAAGAGGCTAAATTTTATATTGTTCTCAGGCGTTTTTTGGCTATTTTTTTTTATATTTATAGTTCTTAAAAATTCTCAATATGACTGTAAATCAAATATTAAGCACAAAAGGAAGTAATGTATATTCAATTATTTCTACTATTAGCGTCTATGATGCTATTAAGGTAATGGGTGAGAAAAATGTTGGTGCAATATTAATTATTGAAGACGACCAATTAAAAGGGATTTTGTCTGAGAGGGATTATGCTCGAAAAATAGTTCTTAAAGGCAAATCGTCCAAAAGCACATTAGTAAATGAAATTATGGTTAGTAAGGTAATTACAGTTTTGCCTACTGATGATTTGGATTATTGTATGGAAATGATGATTTCAAAAAGAATCCGACATTTACCGGTTGTTGAAAATGATAAAGTGATTGGATTAATTTCTATTGGAGACGTTGTTAAGTCTATTATAGAGAAACAAAAAGAAACTATTCAGCTTTTAGATTCCTACATTAATGGTACGCAATCTTAGTTCTAGATTTTATTTATATAGTATATCTTATGGCCGCAAATTTCTTGCGGCTTTTTTTATGTTGTTTATAGTTAGTTTTTTATAAAAGAATTATGAAAATGTTAACTTTTTAAGTTAAGACTTCTATCTTTGTATATAAGATAAAACTGCTAATACGGTTAGTGGTTTTCTGGGAAAGGGGATGGCTATAGGCATTTTTAAATTCGAAAATTTTATAAAATATTAAATGATTGCACATTTACAGGGGAAACTAGTTGAAAAATCACCCACGCAGCTTGTTATTGATTGTGGTGGAGTAGGCTATGAGGTTCATATTTCATTACATACTTATTCCTTACTTCCTACTACTGATTTTATAAAAGTATTTACTTATCTTCAAATAAAAGAAGATGCGCATACCATATTTGGCTTTGTTGAGAAATCAGAAAGAGAGATTTTTAAGTTGTTATTGTCTGTTTCAGGTATTGGAGCTGGTATTGCAAGAACTATGTTGTCTTCGTTAGATCCTAAACAAATTACTAATGCTATAGCATCAGGCGATGTGGTGACAATCCAATCTATCAAAGGAATTGGGAGCAAAACAGCACAAAGAGTAATTTTAGATTTAAAAGAGAAAGTATTGAAATTGTATGATTTAGACGAAGTTTCTATGTCACAAAGCAATACGAATAGAGATGAGGCGTTATCTGCATTAGAAGTTTTAGGATTTGTTAAAAAAGCTTCAGAAAAAGTAATAGATAAAATTGTAAAAGAGGATCCAGATGCATCTGTAGAATCCATTATTAAGCAAGCTTTAAAAAGCTTATAAAAGCACGGAAAAACCAATTGTATGCATAAAATTTGTATTGTTTTGGCATTTTTATTATGTGGTTTTGTATCCTTGGCACAAGTAAACGAATCAGTTCAGGATACAACAAAAAAAGGATATTCATTAGGAAAAGTTCAAATCAAAGATCCTAAGAGTGTTTTGGCTGCATATACTTATGATCCCAAAACGGATCGGTATATTTACACTAATTCTGTTGATGGATTTTCAATTAAGTATCCCATAATTTTGACTCCAAAAGAATATGAAAGTTTAGTTTTGAAAGAATCAATGAAAGATTATTTCAAAAAGAAATCGGATGCAATTGACGGAAAAAAACAAGGAAGTGAGGAAGATAAAAAGGATTTGTTGCCTAGATATTACATAAAATCAGGTTTGTTTGAATCTATTTTTGGAAGTAATACCATCGATGTAAAACCTACAGGTTCGGTAGAAATGGACATGGGAGCTCGTTTTACAAGACAAGACAATCCTTCATTTTCTCCAAGAAATAGATCCAATCTGGCTTTTGACTTTGACCAAAGAATAAGTATGAGTTTGATGGGGAAAGTAGGGACCAGACTCAATGTGAATGCTAATTATGATACCCAATCTACTTTTGCTTTTCAAAATTTATTAAAATTAGAATATGCTCCCACCGAGGATGATATTATTCAGAAAATTGAAATAGGAAATGTGAGCATGCCTTTAAACAGTTCACTAATTAGAGGAGCACAGAGTTTATTTGGTGTAAAAGCGCAATTGCAATTTGGAAAAACAATGGTTACAGGTGTTTTTTCCGAACAAAAATCGCAAACTAAAACTGTCGTTTCTCAGGGTGGAGGAACAGTGCAAGATTATGATATTTTTGCATTGGATTATGATAATGATAGGCATTTCTTTTTGTCTCAGTATTTTAGAAACCGATATGATATTGCTTTAAAAAATTATCCATTTATAGACAGTAGGGTGCAAATTACCCGAATTGAAGTTTGGGTTACCAATAAACAAACACGCCTTAATACCACATCAAATAATCTTAGAAATGTAATTGCACTTCAGGATTTAGGAGAAGCACAATTGACAGGATTAGCTGATAACGAAGTGGTGGTTTTAGCATCGTCCACAGGAATGTTTAATAATCCGGCAGATTCGCCTTCGGACAATTCAAATAATAAATACGATCCTGCGCAAATTCAATCGGGTAATGGATTGTTGAATTCCAATATTCGAGAAATGGCAACGGCGGCTTCTGGATTTAATAGTACAGTAAGCGAAGGGCAAGATTATTCGAAACTTGAAAATGCCCGAAAATTAACTAGCAATGAATATACCTATCATCCGCAGTTGGGTTATATTTCCTTACAGCAAAGGTTGTCTAATGATGAGATTTTAGCTGTTTCTTACGAATATACCATAGGAGATCAGGTGTATCAAGTGGGGGAATTTGGTAATGATGGTGTCGATGCAACGCTAGTTACAGGAACTCCACAATCGACAGAGGCGGTGGTTACTCAGAGTTTGATTTTGAAAATGCTTAAAAGTAATTTGACTAATGTTACTAATCCAGTTTGGAACTTGATGATGAAGAATATTTATCAAATTCCTGGAGCTTATCAAATCAAGCAAGAAGATTTTAGATTCAATATTCTTTATACTGATCCTTCTCCATTAAATTACATTACACCAGTAACTGGAAGTCCTTTTCCAACAAATCCTTCGCCAGATAATAAAGTTGCTGAAACTCCTTTGTTGAATGTTTTTAATTTGGATAAATTAAATTACAATAATGATCGTCAGGTGGGCGGAGACGGTTTTTTTGATTTTGTTCCAAATTTGACTGTTGATTCTCAAAACGGAAGAATTATTTTTACCACTAAAGAGCCTTTTGGAGAATTGCTATTCGATAAATTATCTAATCCTGCTTCGGGAGAAGATTATGATAATACTACTACTTATAATGCTAATCAAAGAAAATATGTCTTTGAGAGTATGTATAGCAAAACGCAGGCAAAAGCATTAGAAGACAGTGATAAAAATAAGTTTTTATTAAGAGGGAAATACAAATCATCTGCTGGAGATGGAATCCCAATTGGGGCTTTCAATGTACCACAAGGTTCAGTAGTGGTTACTGCTGGAGGAAGAGTTTTAGTGGAAGGAGTAGATTATAGTGTGAATTATCAATTGGGAAGGGTGCAAATTCTAGATCCTTCGTTGCAGGCATCCAATACTCCAATTAATGTTTCTCTCGAAAATAATTCCATTTTTGGTCAACAAACCAGAAGGTTTATGGGAGTAAATGTGGAGCATAAATTTTCGGAAAATTTTACTTTAGGAGGAACTTTTTTGAAAATGACCGAAAAGCCATTTACTCAAAAATCCAGTTATGGTCAGGAATCGGTTAATAATACTATTTTTGGATTCAATACTAATTTTTCTACTGAAGTTCCGTTTTTTACCAGATTAGTAAATATGCTTCCTAATATTGATACCGATGTTCCGTCGAATTTATCGGTAAGAGGGGAAATCGCATTTTTAAAACCAGATACTCCAAAAGCAGATCAATTTGAAGGCGAATCTACTTTGTATGTAGATGATTTTGAAGGTTCGCAATCTAATATTGATATGCGTTCGGCTTTTGCCTGGAGTCTTGCATCAACGCCTACGAATAAAGATTCTGAAAATCCTACTCCATACGAGTTTAATGCTACTGCAGATGATTTGACTTATGGTCATAAAAGAGCAAAATTAGCTTGGTACACTATAGATCCTGTTTTTTATGTTCAAAAACCATCTGGAATATCTGATGATGATATTTCGTTAAACTCAACCAGAAGGATTTATAGCAAAGAATTGTATCCAACATTAGATATTGCACAGGGACAAACGCAGGTAATTAACACTTTGGATTTGACTTATTTGCCATCCGAAAGAGGACCTTATAACAATAATTCTAGTTTTGGTTTAAACCCAAAAGAAAATTTTGGAGGAATTATGCGCTCGTTAAGTTCTACTAATTTTGAACAAGGAAACGTTGAGTACATTCAGTTTTGGGTTTTAGATCCTTATGTGGGTAATGGAAGTGCAACTTCAACTAATACGGGTAAGGTTTATTTTAACTTAGGAGAAATATCTGAAGATGTTCTGAAAGATGGTCGAAAACAATATGAAAACGGACTAGGGCCAGATCAGGTAAAAGTAAATCCACAACCTATTTGGGGAGATGTTCCTGCTTCGCAATCTTTGATTTATGCTTTTGATACAGATGTTAATAATAGAAGAAATCAGGATGTAGGATTAGATGGTTTGTCTAACAATGCAGAGGCTAGCGTTTATAATAGTTTTGCTTCCGAACCAGATCCAGCAGCCGATGATTATACCTATTATTTGAATGCTTCGGGAGGAATAAAAGAACGTTATAGAAGTTATAATGGCTTAGATGGAAATTCGGCGGTTGATATTAATGACCCTAATCGAGGAGCTACTACGCTTCCAGATGTTGAGGATATTAATAGAGATAATACCATGAATACTATTAATGCGTATTATGAATATAGCATTGATATGAAGCCCAATATGCAAGTGGGAGAAAATTTTGTAACTGATATTCGAGTTGTAGATAATGATCCTTTGCCAAATGGTGAGGTTGTCAATGCCAGATGGATTCAGTTTAAAATTCCTGTTTCGTCACCTGAAAATACCATTGGGAATATTTCTGATTTTAGATCCATTCGTTTTATGCGAATGTTTATGACAGGATTTGAAGAAGAAGTAACATTGCGTTTTGGAGCTTTAGATTTAGTGCGTGGCGATTGGAGAAGATATACTAATACATTAGAACCTAATGACACTAATCCTGACGACGACAATACAGAACTGGCTGTTGCAGCTGTAAATGTTCAGGAAAATGATCAAAGATGTCCTGTAAATTATGTAACGCCGCCAGGGGTTCAAAGAGAGCAGTTGTATAATAACAACACTTTGATTAATCAAAATGAGCAATCTTTGTCTATGAATGTTTCGGGCGATGGTTTGGAACCTGAAGATGCGAGAGCGGTTTTTAAAAATATAAGTGTAGACATGCGTCAGTTTAAAAAACTAAAAATGTTTTTACATGCCGAATCTTTGCCTAATGAAATTTCTTTAGATGATGATGATATGGTTGCGTTTATTCGTTTTGGTAACGATTTTACACAAAATTTCTATCAAATTGAGATTCCTCTAAAAGTAACAAAAACTACAGATGGTAATTGTAAATATACTGCTGATGAAGTTTGGCCACAAGCCAATGAAATTGATTTGGCACTGTCGTTATTGACCAGTTTGAAAATTGAAGCTAGGGGAATCGACCCAACTACACTACCATTGGATGGAATTTATTATAGAGATGAAGACGAATTAGACAGTGGTTTAGCTAATAAAGTAAATAAACTGCGATTGGGTATTAAAGGAAATCCAAATTTCGGAATGGTTCGTACTTTGATGGTGGGGATTAAAAATAATGTAACTCATAAAGACGTTAAAGGAGAAGTGTGGTTTAATGAACTTCGTTTGTCTGAAATGGATAACAAAGGAGGAATGGCAGCGGTGCTGAATGTGGATACCAATTTTGCCGATTTTGCTACAATTTCTGCTACAGGAAAAATGAGTACCGTTGGATTTGGTACTATCGAACAAGGGCCAAATGAAAGAAGCAGAGAAGATATTCAGCAGTATAACATTGTGACAAATTTGAATTTAGGCCAATTATTGCCTAATAAATGGGGGATTAATTTACCTTTCAATTACAGTGTAGGTGAAGAAATTATCAAGCCAGAATATGATCCGTTTAATCAGGATATTAAATTAAAACAGCTTTTAAGTGAAACTGATGAT